>JANODZ010000486.1:0-9310 GCA_031412935.1 Anaerolineales bacterium | reverse complement strand
AGCGATGGCTCTGCCGCGGCAGGATGCGGTCGGCGTACTCGGTGCCGCAGAGACCGATGCGAACGCCGCCGCGCACGATCGCCAGGATCTTGCGCATCTGCTCGAACACCGCGGCGCGGTCGAGGCCACCGCGAGCGCATTCGTAGTCGAGCGCGAAGTCGGACAGCTTGCGGGTGGTCGGGTCGGCCTGCTGCACCATCTCGCCCGCGTGCAGGAACGGCACCTTCAGGCCGCGGCGCGATCGCACCGGCAGCACTGGCGCGAGCCGTCGCACCCGCTGCACCATCGGCAGCTGCGCGACGTCCGCCTCGCCGAGGAACTGTTGCGCACTGACGATCACCCGGACCGGCCCGGTGCCGGTGACCATCACGTCGTCGACGTCAGCGCGCGCTCGCAGCGCCGCGGCGGTGCTGCGGCCGTCGTCGCGCACCTCGAGCACGGTCACCGCGTAGTCGCCGTACAGCGTCACCGGCGCGCCGTCGATCGCGACCACTTCGATCATGCCGCCGCCGGTCGACAGTGCGACCAGGCGATGCTCGACCCCGTTCCGGTGCATGGTGAGCCGGTAGGTGTTTGGGTGTGGATCGTGCAGCGTGGCGATGCGGATCTCGAGCGCGACGCCGGCCGCCTGCAGCGCGGCGGCGCTGCGCGGCAGCCGTTCGTCGTCGGCTTCCCAGCCGAGCAGACCGGCGAACAGGCCGATGTCGGAGCCCTGGCTGGCGTGGGTCGTCGCCAGCGAACCTTCGGTGTCGAACTCGATCAGCACCGCATCGGGCTGACCGCCGCACAGATCGCGCGCCAGTCGTCCGATGCGCACCGAAGCGGCGGAGTGGGAACTCGACGGCCCGCGCATCACGGGGCCGATCACGTCGTTGAAGATGCTGGGCGGGAGAGCGTTGGGCACGTTGCGGCGGATTCTAGTTCAGGTCGCGCGGCGTCGGCTGATCGGCGAGGCGGCTACCGTTTCGTCCCGTGAAGCTGCTCATCCTCTCCGAGCGAGATCTGCGCGCCGCGTTGCCCATGCACGCGGCGATTCGAGCGATGAAGGACGCGTTCGCGGCGCTCTCGACCGGCGCGGCCGTGGCGCCGCAGCGGATGGCGCTCCCGATCGAGAAGGAGCGGGCGACGTCGCTCCTGATGGGCGGAACTGCTCTCGTGCTATTGGCATTTCCGCAGCGACGATGAGGCTAACCTCTTGTCACTCGCGCAGCGGGCAAACCGTCAGCTTCACGCAGATTTGGTTTTGGCGCTTTGGCTCACCCTTCCCGCGAGCCGCGTGGCACTTCATCCATATCCCCCAGGGACCTATCCACGCATGCATTGGGATTCTCAATTTGGTATCGTGTACAATCGTTTGAAAGAGCTGGCTGATGAAATAAACCAATGACAAAGAATCTTGCACGCCGCGCAATTGAATTTGGCATTACATTTTTTCTGGCCATATCAATCAACTTCCTTTTGCCGCGTCTTGTGCCCGGCGACCCGCTGGCATTGATCGCGGGAAATGCCGCGCCGCAACTGGGGCGCGCGCGCATCGATGCCTTGCGTGCGCAATATGGATTGGACAAACCGCTAGGCGAACAATATCTCATCTACCTTGGCAATTTGGCGCGCGGCGATCTGGGGCAATCCTATCGTTATAGCGGCGGCAAATCCGTCGTCGAAGTTTTGGGCGAAAACTTCCGCTGGACTTTATTAATTGTGGGGCTAAGTCTGACCTCATCCTTGTTGATCGGGTCGGCTTTGGGGATTTGGTCTGCCACGAAACGCGGTTCATCTCTTGATCTTGGCTTATTAAGTGGTTTTTATTTCCTGCGCGCAATCCCGCCATTTTGGCTGGCCATGCTTTTGATCCCTGTCTTCGCGATTCAACTTGGCTGGTTACCCGCCGGCGATTCATATTCCATTCCGCGCCTGGAGGGTTGGGAAAACGTCAAAGATGTGGCACGCCACGCCCTCCTGCCGGTCGTTGTTCTCACCCTCGCATATCTGCCGACAGCGTTTGTCATCATGCGCGCCGCCATGTTTGGCATTATGGAAACAGATTATATTCGCACCGCACGAGCAAAGGGTGTGCCAAATATTTGGGTTGTCTTAAAACATGCTTTTCGAAATGCATTGCTCCCAGTGCTGACAGCATTCATGCTTGACCTCGGCCAATTACTCGGGGGCGTCACTGTGATCGAAGCGGTTTTCAATTATCGCGGCATCGGTAACATGATGTTTGAAGCCGTCAAGTCGCGTGACTATCCGTTACTACAAGGCGGCTTTCTTCTTTTCACCATCACCATTTTAATTCTCAACATCATTACAGAATTGCTCTACCCATTATTGGATCCGCGTGTACAAAGGGCAACGATATGACCGCGCTGACTCAAGCGGATGGAACTCCCCGCATCGTTTTGACTACGCTCAACGCAGGCTTTTCCAGCCGACGTTTGATTCGCATCACAGGCTGGGTCGGCGGCTGTGTGTTGACGATGCTCCTTGCCCTCGCGTTCTTCCCAAATTTGATCGCGCCTTACGACTCAACCAAACGCGTGGCACTTCCACTTCAAAAACCAGGCAAGGAATTTCTTTTGGGAACCAATGACATTGGACAGGACCTTATGAGCGAGCTCATCACAGGGACACGCGCTTCATTATTTACCGGTTTGATCGTTTCCTTCATCTCTGTTGTGATTGGCACCGTTGTTGGTATCGTCAGTGGATATGCAGGCGGCTGGGTTGACTCTCTCTTAATGAGTCTTACCGATTTAATTCTGGTCTTGCCTTTTATTCCACTGGTTATTTTAATTAGCGTATATCTTGGCCCCAGCCAGCGAAATGTGATTCTGGTACTCGCCATCTTCTTTTGGGCGGCACCCGCGCGTCTTGTTCGTTCCCGTGTCTTGAGTTTGCGGACAGAGACCTATATAGAAGCCGCACGGGCTCTCGGCGCAAATTCATTTCATATTATGACAAATCATTTATGGTCTGGTGTGAAATCACTGGCATTGGTTCAAATTGTTTTAATAGCTTCTGCATCCATCCTCGCCGAATCCAGTCTCAGTTTCCTGGGTCTCGGTGACCCGTCCGGAAAAAGCTGGGGAACCATGCTTTACTTCGCCCGCGCCAGCGGCGCATTCATGAGCGCTGCCTGGAAATGGTGGGTGCTTCCTACAGGATTAATGATCACACTCACGGTATTAAGTCTCGGCTTGATCGGTTACAGCCTCGAACAAAGGATCGCAAATTCTGTTTCATAATTACGCGGCAGTTGCGTAGCCCTTCGGGTTCCTCGAAGTGCAGATGTCGAAACCAGACCCAGGTAACAAAAATGCAATTTACCCCCGAAGAAAATTTAGCTTACGAATTTGCTCATCACTGGCGGGACGAAAACTATATGCCCCGACTTGCAGGGAATCGATTGGCCGCGCTTTGCGAATCTACTCACCCACAATCGCATGGCTGTGCTTGCCTCGCAAATCTTTGAACGTGTCCATGCCGCAATACCAGATGGATCACAAAAAATAATAATGGAACAAGCTGAAAAATATAAACGCGCTTCATCAAAATTAGGCGATGCCCTTGTTACATACCTCAGCTCATCTGAACCGCGCGATATCGAAAACATTGTTCTCAAAGGACTTTGGCTGTGCGAGAAAATCTACAATATCGCTGCCATGCGCCCCGGGGCTGACATTGACATCCTCCTCCGCCACGATCAAGTGGATGCCTCCCTTGCATTATTGAAAGAACAGGATATTGGTGAATATTGGCCCAATCTTTTGAATGACGATTATTTCACCCGCCATCATCTTCATCAACAGCGCTGTTCCCCGGACCTCAACATCTGGTTCGAGATCCACTGGGCTTTGGATCATCCATATACCTTGCTGACCGTGAACTATGAAAGCATCTTCGCGCGCGCGCAAAACGCCCGGCTGTTTGGCGCACCGATTCGGGAAATGTCCACGCCGGATTTATTACTCAGCCTCGCCATTCATCTTGTCAAACATGCAGTTTATTTACCAAGCCTTGTCAAGCGTGACGATTTGCCACGCATCATTTTGGCGGACGGCATGTTGATGTATTATCTTGATGTAACTGAAGTAATCAAGCGAACCAAATACATTGATTGGGATTTAACAGTTCAACTCGCCCAGGAGTGGGGCGCGGTGGATATTCTTGGCTCTGTGTTGCAAACTTGCAAACTCTATTTTGATGCGCCGATTCCTGACAAAGTTCTCGCCTCGCTTCCCATTACCGGACCCTGGACTGTTACTAAAAAACTAATGGCCCGCGCCGCCGAACAGGAATTAGCAACGTACGAAAATCGCCCCACGAGTCATTTCTGGCAATTGCTTTTGGCATCGAACGGAGCGTTCATCCTGCGCCCTGTCCGTTTACTTGAGACTGCCTCATATTTCTTTCCTCCCGCTGACTTTTTACAACGCAGTTATGGACAATCAAATATCGTATGTAGAATCGGTCATTTGATCATCGCTTTACGCCAAACCCTGCGCTTCGGCTGGGATACAATCTACTTCGGCATGGAAAGGTATTTCCGTTTAAAACGACTCGGTAAAAGCGCCTCGCTCTTCAATAAATTGGAATCCCACCTTTGAAATCCATCACCACGTATTTTCAAAACAAGCCTAAGACCGGCTTTCAAACTACTTTCTTATTTGTTTTTGATGGCTTGGCGAACCTGTGCGATTTCGCCTTTCACTTTTGGATGGGGCGGATCTTGATTCCAGCCGATTTCGCTATTTTACAAACATTGAATTCAGTTTTGTTGGTTTATGCGAGCGCGAGCGGTGTCTTCCAGCCTGTGGTGGGTCGTTTCGTGGCGGAAGCGCGTACAAAGGGAGAAGATGGAACCATCGCCGCGATCTTCCAATCCTTTCTTCGCGCTGCAATCCAGCTTGGGTTGGCGTTGGCGATTCTAGTTTTTATATTTTCAAATACCATCGCCCAACTGCTCAGTTTGCCAAACTGGGCAGTTCAAATCAGTGCGCTGCTTATCTTCCTGAGTACTGTGCGGCCGATCGCGATCGGAATGCTTCAAGGCCAGGAAAGATTCCTTTCATTTGGTTTCACTCGATTCATTACTGCATTTAGCAGGTTACTGTTTGCCATTTTCTTGATCCGCTTTGGATATGCACTTAAAGGCGCGGTCATCGCCTTCCCGTTTGGCTGGCTATTTGGTGTCGTCAGTGCCTTCCTGTTTCTCGGAAGGGCCAGTTGGGCGAAACGCGAACCTGCCCATAAAGATCTTTTACGCGATGGATGGAAACTTTCGTTTTATGCACTGCTGGGTTATCTGGCATTTATGTCCTTGACAAGCATAGACATGGTCTGGGTCAATCGAAATTTGACCGGTGAATTGGCAGGCGCGTATGCAAGCCTCGTTTTATTACGACGCATCATCGCACTTCTCCCAGCCGTGGCAGTAGTAGTTATGTTCCCGCGCATTGCCAAAACTTTGACGGCAGGCCACCTCCCCGACCGCCTGTTAACTCAAACTGCGGCGATCATTCTCGCTTCCAGTGGCGCGCTAACTTTATTTTATTTTATTTTTGGAGAGCAACTTATTCGTTTAATTTTTGGCGAAGCCTATCGCGCCGCATCTCCTCTTTTGGGTTGGACGGGGCTTGCGATGATCGGCGTCTCATTGAGTTCGATCTGGCTGAATTTTTATCTTGCTCAGAAACCTCAAAATTTTGTTATCTTGTTAGGAATGTCTGTTGCGCTTGAGTGGCTTCTCTTAATTCAATTTCAACCATCCATGAAAAACGCCGTTCTCGCATTTGGTATTACAGGTTGGCTTTTAACCGCTGCTGGTTTATTACTTTATCTTTTCAAAACCCGTCCTGAATTAATAAAAACCCATGCCTGATTTCAACGAACTCTACAGTAAACACAATAGACAAATGGAAGACTTTTGGTCTCGTCGTGCCAACGCGCCAAAATATGAACGCACGATTCACATCTTTGGACATCCCGTTATCTTCGACAGCAATCACCCTCTTATATTAGACTCTGCGACTCTTGCAGAGCAGATGTATTCATCTGCAGACTTCCAAAACGAATTGACCTGGCGGGTTCATCTCACGGTCCACGACCCTGAGCGCATGCCTGCTCTCCCGCCCAAACGACTCGTTGACCTCGTGCACTACGCCGGCGCAGATGACTGGCTTTCAATTGATATGCAGGAATGGGGCAGTTGTTTTGCAGATATGAAACGCGGCGAAGCTCATGCGGTCTTATCTTCATCATTAGCAGATCAGCCTGAACAAATTTGCCTGGTTTTGCTCAATACGATTCTGACCAATTTTGTTACCCGCCACGGATACAGTATGTTGCACGCTAGTGCCCTGGTAAAAGATGACCACGTCCTGCTTTTGCAAGCTCCACATGGGACGGGAAAATCCACAACTGCATTGAGATTAATATTGAATGGATATAAGTTGTTATCGGACAGCATGGTTTATATCGGTGAACGTAACGGCGAACTTTGGATGGGTGGTTTCCCGATTGGGCGAATCAAACTTCGCTCAGATATGCTGCCGCTCTTTCCCGCCCAGGCTGCCATGGCGGTCGATGAACCTGTTCGAGACGAGACCAAGCATCGGGTGGAATTGAATCGATTAAATCCAGAGCTGACATTTCAAGCCATGCTCCCGCTTCGTCAGGTTGAATTCTGTCTTTTGAAGCGATGGGATAAATCCGAAAGCAAGATCGAGCCTTTGACAGAAAGTGAACTTTGGCCTGAGATCATGGTCAACAGTTTGCATTACGACACGCCCGAACTATGGCGCGAAAATCTTCGTAAGATTGAATTGTTGTTGAAAAAATCAAACTTGCACCGCCTTAGCATCGGCACATCAGAAGATGAGATTTTGAAAACTGTAAACTCATTATGGGCATAATAAAAGAACGCCGTTGGATGGCGCTGATCTTTACTCTTTATTTTTTACTGGCGCTTGGCTACAGCCTGCTCATGCCAATATGGGAGGCGCCCGACGAGCCCGCGCATTATCACATTGCGTGGCGATTGGCACGCATGGGCGGTTTTCCCACATTGAAAAATAATTATGAAATGAACCAGCCGAAAACATTTTATTATCTTGGCTCTCAGATCATTCGCATGCTTGATCAGGTGGATACCCACTTATCAGATTATTTTCTCCCGCGCGAGTTTAAGGAAATCATACGTAAATCTGAGCGAAGATTTGATTGGACTGCCGACAATTACCGCTTTCTGCTTGGGGTCTACGCTCTACGCTGGTTAAATATTTTGTTTGGCGCTGGAGCCTTATGGTTTATCTGGAAGTCCTTTCAAACGGTCGCGTCTGAACAAACTGTTATACGCATCGCTGCATTTGCTCTTAGCGCACTAACACCGCAATTCCTGCACATTATGTCATCCGTGAGCAATGATGCCTTAGGAACATTAGCTGGCGCATTGCTCTTTTACCTTGGACTTCAAATAATAAATACACGTTCAAACATGCTCACATTAATTTCAATTCCTCTGGCAGTCATCCTCCCATTAACCACAAAGTTGACCGTGCTTCCGGTCGGCACGGCATTGCTGGTAATTGTTGCATGGAAATGGATGTTCAACAATCCTCAAAAAAGATGGCTTGTGTTTTGCGGGGTGTTAATTTTATTTGGCATAAGCATGCTTTTTTTCCTGTTTCCTGAAACAATTCAAACCGCCGCAGGCGAAATCACATGGCGTTTATTCAGCCTGCATAAAAACGCATGGACCTATAAATATCTGATATTTATATTCGATCAAATCATCTCCACCTATTGGGGCAAAGTCGGCTGGCTGGCGGTCGGTTTGCCTGCGGCAGTGGTAATATTCTTAACCCTGTTTGGGTTAATCGGAATGCTGATGAATGCGCAAAATCTAATAAAAACAAGATTGCAAAATCCACAATTTAATGCATGGATGGCGACATGGATTATCGTCCTCTGCATGATCGCGGCAGTTGCAAAAAACGCGCTCACCACCAGCGCTACGCAGGGACGTTTTCTCTTTCCAGGGATCGGCGCGCTTTCACTTCTTATGATCAGTGGTTGGTATGACCGCCTGCCACAGCGATTTCAACCTGATCTGCCGTTGCTTGTTATCGTTTTTATGCTGCTTTGCAACCTTGCCTTGTGGCAATTTGGGATTCTGCCAATCTATTTTCAACCCTTCCTGGATTAATTTGTTCTCAAATTATGAAATGAATCTCATAATTCAATTATAAAATGACAGCATGATTCAGCCTTCTTATCACAAAATCACACCTCGAAATTTCCTGCAGTTCCTGCGCGCCACTGGAGTGGGACTGCTAACGACTGAAATGCTGCACATTCTTAATTCCACATCCCATCCCGCACAAGCGGTATCAACACCCGGCGCGAAGGGTTTTATTTTGCCATTTCTAGCTGTAACAGAACTATAATGAATTGACAATCCCATTACGCAAGGAATGAAGAGAGATGCTGGGTGTTAAAAAAATGTTTCCAACAAGTTGAAATTGACGGCCAATATTTGACAAAACAAGCGATTAAGATAAAATACATCTCGCACAACTTATGCCGATGTGGCGGAATTGGCAGACGCGCTACGTTCAGGTCGTAGTGAGAGCAATCTTGTGAGGGTTCGACTCCCTCCTTCGGCACAGGGTAAATAGACTCGCAGAAATGCGGGTCTATTTTATTTATGTATATCTGCATTTATCGAGAAAAAATAAAACTCATTCACAGAGTACAGCGCTTTACTCCTGCGGGAATGATGTCACGCAGGATAAAAATTGACTCTACTGCCTCGCGTCTATAGATAAATTTGTGAAGGATTCACTAATAAATTGTGGATGAGATTGCTTCGTGGGCTTTGCTTTGCGAATGTGATCAATCAGAATAAGGTTTGGAATGGTATAATTGCACTTACAAAGACAGCTTCTTTCATCTAACCCAGACACGAAGTTTCCCCCTATCTTCGTGTCTTTTTGTGCCAATTTAACGCAGTTTTGCCTAATTTAAGGATACTTTATGGCTGAAGAAATCGAAGTTCCCTCAAATACAGGAAACATCCAATCTGTAGACATTGACTCACAAATGCGCTCGGCTTATCTCGATTACGCCATGAGCGTGATCGTAGCGCGCGCCCTGCCGGATGCCCGTGACGGGCTTAAACCTGTCCATAGGCGTATTTTATTCGCCATGCATGAGTTGGGCATGCGCTCAAACACGGCTTACAAAAAATCCGCTCGTATCGTCGGTGAAGTATTGGGTAAATACCATCCGCATGGCGATTCGGCGG
>JANODZ010000485.1:0-10610 GCA_031412935.1 Anaerolineales bacterium | reverse complement strand
GAGCCCAGTTGAGACCACCAGATCGAAAGACCGTCCATAAATTGGACGGTCTTTTCCGCTATACATGCCTTCACCAAAAATTGCTGTAAATCCGCGTTGGATTCGGTAATCATTTTGAGGTTATTGAATGGCATATGTCAGCCCTTCAGGCAGCTGCAAATCCTCCCCTCCCTTTTCTGGATTCTTTATAATATATAGAGTCGGCGGCTCAGACCTAGCCAGCAGGTTGACCTCAAGCTTCTCGCGAGATTGAAAAACATTATCATAATTTTTAAAGCTTTGATATTGTTCGAGATCATAATAACCTAGAGCCTGCGATTCCGCCTGAGGCAATAACCTCGTTGTTTGATTATTTTCTCTCAGCTGCAGCTGGTCCCCGTCCTGCGGCTGGGAATAAGTTCCACTGTAAAGATTGCTGTTACGCGGGATTTTATTCATCACAACACCAATAATACTGCCTCCAACTCCCCCTACCTGCTCCAGCATTCCAAGCGCCGCATCTGCATGCGTTTGCCCGGGTTGGATCACCATCAATACACCGTCTAATTTTGCAGCAAGGACTTGATAATCCGCTGCCGAGGAAGGCGGACTATCCACGACGATCACATCTACATCCTGACCCGCTTCATGCAATATTTGGTCCATTCTGTCGGAAGCAAGTAATTCAGTTGGATTCGGAGGCAATTCTCCGCTGGTGATGATATAAACATTTTCCAAACCGACAATGGATTGCATTACCAAACGAACTTTAATATTCCCACGAAACAAAGTACTTAACCCGATCTGATTGGCCAAACCAAAGATCTTATGGATATGCGGGCGTCTCATGTCAGCATCAATTAATAATACGCGTTTGCCGCCCTGCGCGAGGATCGTCGCGAGACTCACAGCGGTTATTGTCTTCCCCTCTACCGCTGCGGAACTGGCGACAAGGATGGTTTTTAATGTACGATCAACATTTGTGAATTCCAAATTTGTAAATAAAGAATGAAATTCTTCTGCCGCAGGGGAACATGAATTATTAAGTACATGTAATTCTACTGATTTGTCTTCCCACCTATTAATAATATTGCCAATCTGCCCAATCACTGCAAGTTTTAAAATACGTGCAACATCCTCAGACCCTTGAAGGGTGTCGTCATAATATTCAATCAGGAATGCGATACCGACCGCGAACAGCAAACCAAAGAAACCGCCGCGTCCGATAATAAGCAAGCTTAATGCGCCCTGTCCTGCAAAGGGCGCCGGTCGTGGTTGAGCATAAGCATCGGTATACTCCTCCGCGAGCTGTGGACTTAAAACTTCTATCCGCGTGGATGCCTGATAAAAAGGCGTTTGAAACAGGCTGACCATAAGCCCGCTTAACCCACCCAAGACCAAGCCGAATGCCAACAACCATGCCCAGCGGCGGGTCATTCTGATGAAATCTTTTATCTCCATAATCATCCTTGCTTAATCTACACCTACATGCAAAAAGGAGTTTACATCACATAATTTTGGCAGGTGGATTTTGTATTGTATTTACAACTATTTAGTAGCTACTCCAATTTCAAATTTCCATTTTTTGAGTTATTTAAAGACAAAAATCATCGCTTTTTAGAACAAACTACAATGAATTTATTGTTTAGCCCTAGTTTTTCATCAATCATGGCGGCGTGACGGGATAGCAATTTATCTCACTTGAAATGTCATATTCGATAAAACAGGCCGGTCTTTCAGGGTTAGCTGCTTTCACAGTCTCTGCAAATGGGAAAAAACCGGGCAATTTTAACGTTGGGTAATTGGCGCGAAGCGATTCAAGATACCAGTCAAAGTGCAGCAGATCGGTTGCAACCACAATAAGATCGGGACGATTATTTAAGGCGTAATGGAAATACCACATCGCGAAGATTGCCTTGTCCCCTTTTGCAAACACAATCGCATTCGCGGGGCTCTCTGCCAGCACTTGTTCTCCAAAGCGTTCAGCGCGCAGATCCTGCGACGCATCAACTTGCTGCCTATGATTGGCGGCCATTATAAATAAATACAAAATAAAAATTAAAACCCCTGCTGCTCCAAAAGGACGATAATGCAGATTTATATCCATTAACCCGCCAAGGCCCAGGCCGATCCAAATGGAAAAACATAGAAAAGCCGGGATCAAATATATAAATGAATCATGAGTTGCGTAAATAACCGCAAAAGAAATAAACACAAAAACGATCCAGATCATATTTTTGTTTAGCAGAGACGGCTTATAAAATACCACCAATCCTATTAACCCAAGCATCAAACCGGGAACTCCAAACTGTTCGATCAACAAGCCAGCCACATCCCGAACTCTTGACCCAATCGAAGAAAAAGTAAAAACAAAGAGCTGGTCCTGATACAACTTCCCTGACACAAGCCATCCGAAGGCGCTCAATGTTACAGGGTTACCCCAGTTAACAGGCGGATGCGAAAAAGCACGCAAAGGGAGTATGAGATAGGTTAAAAGGCCAAATCCCAGCCAAACCATTCGGCGCCAAAGAGAATTTAATCCCGCTTTTCGTTCGTTCAGTGAGTTTGATTTGCGAAAAAGGTTGGCGGTCAGGAGGGCGGGGAAAAGCAAAATCGTTGTAACATGATTTCCGATTGCCAAACCAAATGTTAAACCCAGGTATCGATCCAATCGTTTTGATTCGAATCGTAAAGAAAGATCACCACAAGCTAAATACAAAATGAGGGCTACAAATAATGCCTGTAAAGTATAAACTTCGGTGATGACCGCCTGCGACCAGATCAGCGGAGAGAGTCCGAATGCATACCCAGATGCGAGCCCGGCCAGCCAATTCTGGTTTCCATTGGTTCGCACTATTGAGCGGATTACAAGATTATAAACAAGCAGCGCGGCTATCAGCGCTGCCAAGGCCGACATTAAATTAGTGCGAAAGGCAAGCGAGCCAATTGGGATTAATTGAAATAAACGGGCGAGTAATAAGTAAACTGGATACCCGGTCGGATGGGCAATTCCACCGGTCGCGGCAGCTGTGATCAAATCTCCACCATCAGCGCCGCTGTTTGCCCATGTCAACCCGGGCGCCATGCTGTTTAAATAAATCAGCAAAAGAGAACTGGCCAAGATGGCAGGAGGGATGTATCTAATAAATTTATTTGATCGTTGCATTATTAAATAATAACAGGACGGATATATTTACGTCCATCCTGTTATACATAACTGAGGGTACTTAATTTCACTTGCCAGCAGGCGCGTAAACTGCTGTTCTGTCGGTCACTGGAGTACACGCCAACCCATTTTCGATTGTCGTTTCAAGGGGAGCCCAATCCGGTAAAGCCGACTCGGCACGATCATCTTTTGCGTAATAAAAATATATGGTTGTTATCTTATTCGGAATGGCTGCAAAACAGATCGTCCAACTGCCTTCAGATATCCCTACATTCACATCCGTGCGAAGGGTGGATTGCCTGTAATGATATACATGACAGCCTGGAAGATAAAGCAATCCTTCATCGTCGGGAAAGGGGACATTTGCAGAGGTTTCAATTTGGTCCTCGACATGTATCTCGTTTGAAAGATTCGGAACATAATAATCAACGATCATCGTACAAATACCGCCAGCCGTGTAGGTTCCAGATTTGGTAATCTCCGATGAAGCAGGCGGCGGCTTGACAGTTCCACCTGCTGATGGTACCTGCTTTACAACATTGGTATTGTGCTTAATGACCCTTTCAGGGTTTATCGCCGCCGGCGCATACACGCCTGTAAAAATGGCGGGAGCGCAGGCAAACCCATCTGTGGTATGGCTTGTGACCAATGGCGACCAAACTGGTGAACCAGTTTCAGGATCGTCAGGATAATAATATATTCTCAACTCTACATCCGGGCGGTCACCAAAACATACTTCCCAACTTCCATAAGCCGGGCTCATTTCACGTGTGACTAATTTTTGGCTTGTGGTCATATCCAGCGCATAATGGACAACATGACATCCCGCCAGATAAAGTTCATCATCATAAGTGTAGGTAACTTTACGGGAAACATTTGCAGGAACATCAACCGCCACATCGGCGCTGGCTCCCGAACCCGTGTAAACTGCATTGAACTCGCAAAGGCCGCCGATCGTATAATTTCCAGACTCGGAAATGTCTTTTATCGACGCAGGCTTTGCGGCGCCGGAGGGCTGCCCTGAAGTAAGCAGTGAGCCTGCCCAAGCGGGGCCATTTCTTGAAATCCCGGCTATTGTCAGGGTTAAAATAAGTACAACAAATAACTGCGTATATTTTTTCATAAGAACTCCTTATACTAAAACATGTCTGGCCATTGTATATCAAAAATTAACAGACTCACTTCGGATTTGGAACGGATTTACGGGAGGGAGAAAATTAGCTCGAATTCAACATCTTTTGAGAGATTCGCCTGATAAAAGACATTCTGATCCTGAACAATAGCCCCAGGCGCGGTCGATTCGATCACTGCATTTCTTGGAAGATGGACGCGGATTGTTATCGGCACCCCCAATGTGCCAGGCTGTTTCTGTACCTTGAGATGATAAATCGTATACCCAGATTCAACCCTTAGAATATCGGCAGGCAGGGCAAACTTAAAACCCACTGAGAGCGATTCGCCGCCCGGTATAACCTGCAGGGTTCCAAATGCCTGAACCCCGTCAATTTCCTCTTCAAGAATATCCACCTGCCCGGGATTCTTTTGTTTAAGGATCATCCAGTTATCGGGCACAAACTGCGGGTTCGCCTCCAGGAGTTTCGTACCTTCTTTCTTATACACGCGCATATAATTCCAGTAACAATCCGTGATCGGGTAATCGTCTTCCCCTTCCGCACGAACCTTGTTCCAGTGCTTGCAGACACCGATCAGGGGCGCGTTATTTTTATGGAAGACGGTGAGTGAAGCGATGGGTGATAAAGGTTCGGTCAGATCAACATCATAAGAAAGGCTTGATTCAACTACCGCATTGGTCTTGTCAAAACCAACGTTGGAATCAACCGCCATGAGGAAATCATCTGCATCAGGGCGGACAGCGCCATCCCACTGGTTGCGCTCCAGGAGGGGTGTCAGTGCTGGGCTGTCAAGCTGGATCAACAAGTGGCGCTCATCCAAGACCCTCAATAATACGATCGAAAGATCTTCCCATTGAACATCCCCGCTGAATATTTTTGTGATCAAAGCGTTGGTAAGCCTGTTCATGAATATCTTGTTGTTCCAGCCCGCCACTGCAAGATCTTCTGAAGTGGGAGTTTTTGCTCCGCGCATATAAGAAACAACATTATTCGCATCGATCAGGTATGGCACATCTTCCACCTCGATCGGACCCGTCACTCCCAAAACCTCCACCAGCACATGCTGATTAAATGCGATCACTCCATCCACTGAATGAGAGTTCGTGTAAGAATATAAATACTCTGAGTACAAAGCCGCGGTGGGAAAATTTGTAAACCAATTCGTATCGCGAAAAATTAATACGCGGCTATTCATATACTGACTTAACTGCCAGGGCGCAGCAGGATGCGGTCTGTCCCAATTATCAAAATATTCCGAACTTTGGAAGTTTAAGCTGCTGACACTGCCATCCTTTACGAGCAGCGTGCCGGCAGCCGTGATGAATCCACCAGCCGGGCGCAGTTCATCTTCATTTTGAACCAACAGTAAATAGGTCTTGGGACCTTCGCCCGTGGCGCCCAACAGACGCGGGAGTTCCAAACCAACCGTCAACCCTTCTTCCATCAACGCCATAAGCGGATCCAGCTTATTAATGACCAGATCATTTGCAAGAGGAGATAAACTATCAGGGTTCAAATGATTCCGAGCCGTCAGCGCCTGATCCAATGCCTGCTGCGCGTCTATCAACTGAGGTTGAGCCTGGCTTAATAATTTCGCCAAGCTGGAAGGGTTAAGGCTGGAGAGAGCATTCTCAACGATCAGCGGCGAAACAGCCTGGTAGGATAAATCTGCTGCTGCCAAAAGCGAATCCGCAAGCGCTGATAGATCTCGAATGGAAGCCAGCTCACCGCCATATTCTGGCACCCATTTCAACCAGGGTCCAATCCAAAAAAGTGGTTCTGTTTCATTTTGTAGTTTAATAAAATCCTGTCTTAATGTAGAAAGCGCCGGGCCAGCGTCCTTAACTCGTTCCACCTTGGAAGTCGATTCGGCCATAATTTCCTGAATACGCTCCGCATCCTGCCGGACAAGCGTCACCAGATCATAAATTTTCCAAGCTTTAAGTCCGCCGACCAGGAGCAGGCTTAATAAGATGGAAATTAAAAGTGGAATACGAACCCTGCGTTTACCTGATTTTTGAATTTTATTGTTTTGATCCTTCTCTTCTGACGCACGAGTCGGTTCTTGCCCATCCTGAGAGATGACGGCCGGCCTTGAGAGAGATGCTGACAAATAATTTTCGCGCGCCTGAATTACATCTGCCAGGCGCTGCAGTCCCTTTCTATGCCAGTCGCTGAGCGTACTATTTGGAGCAACCTCCAATTCATTTCCAACCAATTTATAAGATTCTTTTTCCGCAGCGGAGAGCGCATCGAGCGGCTTTTCAAATACGAAGAGGAGAATCCCCTGATCAATCCGGCCCCAGGCATCGCGCAGGGATTCAGGTGCGGGTCTGCCAAACAACAGCGGAGCAAAGTACTGCGCGGCTAAAATCCCAAACTCGCCCCAATTCGTATCAAGACGCTTGGCGCGTTTGGGCGGCGTGCTTGGCATCATCTGCGTAAACAATTTTGCAATGGCATTAACCAATTGTTGCCCGGGGTTTTTATCTTTTAATTCGCGGCTCATAGAAATTGCATCACTAACGATCAAGCTTTTTGTGAACGGGTGCGAATCAAGCACCTCGGGATGCAGGCTGTTTTCAAGGATGTATTTTAATGTTTCAAGCTGGCTATTCTCAGACATTCCGCCGCACCTTTAAATGAATTGCCCGATATTAATATTAACAGCAGGCGCAAGGATCATATATTTTTGGCGGACGTCATCCATCTCATTGACCGGTTCTCCGTCCACTTCCACCCAGGCATGCGCGAACATCGCGCCTTGTACTTTTTGAACTCCAATCCTGACCAGGGAGGGAATATTCCGTTTGCTTAACATTTTCTGCAAGACAAGCGATTTTGCAAGGCAGGTCATTGGAAGGAAATGCAATCGTGACGCGATCTGGATCAAACGCCGCAATTCTTGTGCAAACTTTAGATCACGCTTCAAATCGGGGATTCGATCAGACCCTAATCCTGTCAGGATCATTAGGCGATCATAACTCAGCATATACAATGCGAGATAATAAAAGAACAACAGCCGCCATGCTTCAAATAAAGCCAGCCAGTCTGTCAATGAAAGTTGGCGCACGAGCATTGCTTTAGATCTAAACGATTTCAACAAGTCCATTTTCCTTGAGCTGATTAATTAATTCCAAGACATCCTTTTCAAGTTGAACAGCCTCAACCTGATATTCCTCCAAAAGTTTTCGATAGCCTTCGTGCAGTTGTTTTCCCTCGTTCAGAAATTCCCATAAACGTGCGCCGACTTTTTCAAGCGCAAAATATTTATTGGTCTGTGTGTTCAAGAGAAAGGCATCTTGACCGACAACAGAGAAGGAGACACTGGCTGGGATGTGCAATTTGGAGTCAAGCGTCAACATATCTTTTCCAAAAACTCGCGCACGAGAGGCAGCGCGTCACGGCGGTGCGGGTGGATTAAGCGATAGGCCGGAATCTTTCTTGCAACTTGCGCGGCAAACTGTAAATGTTGAGCAAGTAACCCTGAGTCGAAAATTTGCGTACCAGCAGTATGGCTGAGCAAAGCTTTGACGACATCCCCCGCCGATAGTTTTTCGAGACGGGGCGCAGAGTCAGGCGCTGCGGAGGTAAGCAGACAGATCTTATTGAGTGGAAGACTATCGGGTAGATTCAGAACAGGTTGTTCTTCTGGCGCGAGTTTAAGTTGAGGGAAGTGTGTCCAGGCCAAAATATTATCCGCCGCACAGGAAACAGGCAGAATGTCATCCGCTACCCGCTGCCAGCCTGAAGCGGACAGATACGCTGCCAATGTGGATTTTCCCTGTCCGGATTCCCCTAAAAATACAATCGTTTGCTCACCAAAACGAACTGCACTGGCATGCAATGACCAGATGCCGCGCAAGGCAAGCGCCAGGATCAAAGCGGGCCCTAATAATATCGAACGATCCAAATTATTTATACGAAGCGGGGAACCGCCCCCGGCTTGCTCGATCACATTTACATTTATTTCCGAAATGGAAAGTCCACCTGGCAAAATAAAGAAATCTGAAGCTCCAGACGTTTTCAACAGAATCCCAGCCGCGGAATACCAGGCTTCCAATTCTCTTTCTTCGCCATCCATCCAGTTCTTTGCGCGCACAGGCAGGGTCGCGGGCGGAGTATAAGATACCGCCAGCGATGATAAATTATCCCTATCCTTTACACCAAAAATATCAAGCTCTTCAACTCGACCAGGAAAAGAAATGTTTGCTCCAACTAGTTGGTAAGTCGCCATAGGGAATCCAGGTTCAAATTGTAGTCAGCCTTAATAATGAATTACGGCGGTACAAATGAGCCGAGTCCGCCTGAATCAAGAATCCCTGGAAATGAACCAAAAGTTAATGCGCGTAAATCTCCAAGCTCTTCGAGTTGAGGCTTATAATACGGTTTACGGGTTTGTTGGTTATCGTCGGATTCTATTTTTTCACGGGAATCAAGAACAATATCAACCCTGATCAACCGTTGTTGACCTTTGAAAGAATCATTATTTTTAAACATACTTATCTCCTAAAAAGAATAAAGTTGGCATAATTTTACTCCATTGTTTGGTCAAGCAACCATAACTTTTCGTTTTTATGTGATAAAAGACCTGTGCCAGGCTTCGAAGGCTAAACAGCGCCAGATCACCAGGGCTTGCGGACCCTCTTGCGCGGGGGTTAATGCAATACCCAACCGTTTAAATGTCCAGGCGGATTGTACAAATCCTCTCCATTTTGCAGAAGAATTCTGCAGCCAATCATGAATAACCTTTATCTCGCGTTCCTGCCCATGAACAAACAAGGATAAAAAAGACGTGACTTCCTGTCTCAGGCGAACCAACTCAGGCATCTTGGATTTCATTGCCATACGCAAAATATGTTTGGATGATCCACAACGGTGTAATTGGTGCGCTGGAATAGCCATCATAAATTCTACCAGGCGTCGGTCACGAAAAGGATGGCGCAATTCTACAACATGGCGGTTCGCATTGGACAATTCGCTTGAAGAAAGTTGGGCGGTCATCTCACCTGTCAAGCTGTATTGTTGTTCGGAGAAACCTGATTTCGATTTTAATAATGCAGATGAATAAGCGGTTAACCAATCCGCTGATTTCCCGGTCTGGCGCAAACGCTTTATGCCAATCTTATTGAGTATACGAATAAACACTCGTTGAATATATCGCGCATGCCATATTCGGCGCCAACCTGCAAGGCGAATGCAATGAACCAGACCTCGAAAACCATCCAAAAAACGCCCGTCAGCCATTAAATCGGCTAACCAGTCTCGCCTTGCCCCGTATAAGTGATCTCCGAACATGCCAGTCATGAGCACACGTAATCCTGCTTCGTGCGCGCGCTGATAGACAAGGCTGTCCATCAACCAGTATGGATTGCCCGTCGGTAGACTGGGATTGCGCGCCCAATTTTGCGGCTCTTTGAAGGGCCAACAACTGTCGCAAACGATTTGAATGGAGCGGGTGTTCCAATATTCTTTTACGGCGTTGATATATTTTCTTTCATCAGCGCCCGGCATTTCATCGAACACGTATGAGATGGTGGTTAAGGGTTGCGGCGCCAGCATGTCCGCGGCGAGGGAGGCCACCGAAGTTGAATCCAATCCACCGCTCATCTGAACGCCTACCGCGGTGGTTGCGCGCATACGACAGCGAACGCTTTCTTGCAATAACGCCAGAAATTGTTCGGTATATTCCTCATCCGTTTTACAGCGTATCTTCTTATGCGGGTCGGGCTGCCAATAGCGCCAAATGCGCTGATTGGCAGGGTTGATCTTTATGATATGTGCCGGCAATAATTCATAAACATTGCTAAAGAGCGTTTGTCCGTCTTCTGGGGCGCGAAATGCAAAGTGATGGGCGATCGCGCTATCGTTTAGTTCCGGCTTTGTCTCGTTTTGCGCGGTAACAGCCCAGGGTTCAGACGCGATCACGACTTGTGTATCGTTGCAAAGATAGAACAAGGTGCGGTCGCCCAGCGGATCGCGCGCGCAAATGAGTTCATTTTTTTGTTCGTCAAAAATAACCAGCGCAAACTCGCCGACAAAATGAGTGAAACAATCTTCGCCCCATTGAGCATACGCGTGAAGTATTAACGCGGCATCGGAGAGTGGCATTTCTTCGGCTTGGGAAATATTTAATTTTGCAATTAGTTCCTCGCGGTTGTCAAGTCTTCCGTCACATACAATCCTGAATGGCAAACCGTTACACTTCAATGGCTGGCGCTCGCCGACCTCTTCGGGGGTGGTCCAAAAATGCCAATGCCCCATTCTGACGCTGCCAGTGTTGATCGTATCGCTTCCATCCGGGCCGCGATGGTTGAGACGTTCCATGACGC
>JANODZ010000484.1:0-2039 GCA_031412935.1 Anaerolineales bacterium | reverse complement strand
CCTGAGTACATTACGAGCATGGTTCTTTTTGAATAAGATCCATTCTTAAAAGGAAAGGTAATAAATGTCAAACGACAATAGAGTATCAGAAAGCAGAACATCACAAAACGAACCAGAACGAGAACAGCGTATCTTTACATTTAAAGCCACTCAAATGGTATGGCTGTTGTTCGGAATCCTTGAAGCCCTGATCGCGCTTCGCATCGGACTTTTGCTGATTGGGGCCAACCCCAACAGCCCGATCGTTGCCTTGATCTACGGATTTACCTACCTATTCCTGTTTCCCTTTACAGGATTGGTCGCCTCCCCAACCGCCGGCAACATGGTACTTGAACTCTCATCCATGTTCGCAATGCTGATCTATGGCTTGGTCGCCTGGGCTATTGAAAGAGTAGTCTGGTTGGCTTTCTATCGTCCGCGCAGTCCCCTGGTAGCTGTTACAGAAACTACGACCAGCGAGAACCATAACATCCGATAAGCCTGAGGTACAAATGAACACTCCCTTACGTCAAACCAGGCCGGACATACCGCAGTCTCGCAGTTATTTAGCCAATTCTCAAGTTTTTGGCAGCATCTGGCAATGGTTGGCCGGTTTCATTCAGTTGACGGAAAAGGAAAAAATGGAAGCTGGCATTTACCTCGGTAATCAAACGCAATAAGTAATCTGAGCAACAAAAGATAAGGAAAAAAATAATGAATCAGAATCAAGAACCCGTTAATCACAATAAAAATGTCAGGGACGTTTTAGCAGGTCTGCTGATCGGCGGCGTCGTTGGCGCAGTTACGATGTTATTGCTCGCACCGCAATCTGGAGCAGAGACCAGAATGCAAATCCAGGAAAAAGGCATTGAATTACGCGATCGAACCTCTGGAATTGTAGAAGACGCCATGGCACAGATGCGCTTTGACATCAACAAACTCACGATCAGCGGCCAGCAAAAGGCTAAAGAATTATTACATCAGGGTCAATCGCTGGTGGTTGAGCAATTGGACCACGTATCCGAAGCCGCACAAGCCAGAAAAAAGGCGATTCAAAGTTCCTAAATAGATAGGCATGTGTTGAATTCGCCAAAAATTGAAAAATCAAGGCAAGCCGGCACTGCGCACAGTATTTTTGTAAATGACAATTCTGTTGAAGAAAAACTATAAGGAGAATTTAAATGCGCAACTTGAAATGGATCATGCTCGGAATTTTTTTAGTCATCACTGGCCTTGGTCTCCTTGGCGTAGGGCTCGGTGGAATATTTAGCACCATCGCAGGAGTCTGTGCGCTGATTGCCGGTGTTTTGTTCATGATCAACCGCTAACCCAGGATCTTTCTGGAGCACAACTCTCACTTAGAGACTGTGCTCCAGATTGTGTTCTGTCGATTATCGGTGTTTCACTCGTTTTAAATCTGGACCATAAAGTTGAAATTGCCAGCGTATAAATCCAACCGAACGACATTACGGTTATTACAAGGAAGGTTTCATTGTTTGAGCTGATTATTTTGGTTTTGACGATTCAATGGCTGCTCAGTTTCTTTGGTCAAAAGACTTTTCCCCGCATCCCGCACTCAGGGACTTTTATTTATCTGTTATCCGTCCTTATTGTTGGCTTAATTATTACCAAGTTCCTCACCTGGTTATAAGAATTTCACTACGCAACAAAATTATTAAAAGGTAGTAAACCCCATATTTTCGTCCTACAGGAGATACCAATGAAAGCGCTTGTATATCACGGTCCAGATCAGCGTTCTGACGAAGAGAAACCCATGCCGCCCATGATGGATACCACGGATGCCATCGTCAGGATCATGAAGACGACCATTTGTGGGACAGACCTGCATATCATGAAAGGGGATGTCCCGACAGTTGCGGATGGCCGCATCCTTGGACATGAAGGTGCCGGTATCATCGAGCAGATTGGCGGAAACGTTTCAAATTTCCATGGGAAAGCGCGGACGGAAAAATCATCACCGCCGGCTTCGTCCGCCTCAAGGACGATTCGCTCACACTGGTCGCCGATGGGAAGCAATACAACGTCCCGCTCTCTCGGCT
>JANODZ010000483.1:0-2386 GCA_031412935.1 Anaerolineales bacterium | reverse complement strand
GAATTCAACGACACATGGTATTTTTGATTTGCGTTGACTCGGCAGGATCAGCCAGCCCTTGATGGGTTGTCCGCCAAAACCAGCGAAGGTGACATCATAGGTTTCCTGCGCTGTGAGTCTGTAATCCACTTTTTCAAAAGTTGCGTTGAGCGGATGCGCTCTCGCTTCATCCAATGTGGATTTCCAGAATGAGTCAAAGTCCGCGGGTTCTTCACGCGTGGGAAGATAGGTCTTGAGTTCATTGAGTGGAAGGTCAAAGAATGCCATGTATATTTTCCTGTGTAGGGGCGACGTCCTGTCGCCCTGGGCGGGGAGACCCCGCCCTTACGGATATTATTTCATCGCCAGTTTGCCGCGATATCTTACATAGGTTGCGTAATCTATCTCGGTGCGTCTTGCGATGTAGTCTTGTGTCTTTAAAGCGAGATTCTGGCGGGCGGTTACTTTGTCAGTGACGAGAATGTCGAAGGCGTCTGAGCCAGCCCCGGAGCCGAAAGAGACGACGAGGATTCTGTCAGCGGGCTGGGCGATGTCGAGAGTCGCAGTGAGTCCGATCATGGCCGCGCCGGCGTATGTGTTCCCGATCACAGGCACCAAAAGTCCGGGCTCGATCTGTTCCATCGAAAATCCAAGTTGACTTGCGACACGCTGCGGAAATTTTGTATTCGGTTGGTGGAAGACCGCCCACTTGTAATCCTTTGCGGTGGTGCCTGAGGCTTCCATGAGATGCGTGGCGGCTTCGGTGATGTGCTTGAAATAGGCGGGTTCGCCCGTGAAGCGCATACCGTGCTCGGGATATTTTTGATATTCGCGCCGCCAGAAATCGGGTGTGTCGGTGACGTAGGAATATGAAGCGTTGATGATCGCCAGCGACTCTTCGGCGGGACCGATAATATAAGCGCCGCCGCCTGCGCCCGCAGTGTATTCTAGCGCGTCGCCCGGCTTGCCTTGTGCGGTGTCCATGCCGATGGCCATGGCGTAATGTCCCATGCCCGAGCCGACCAAACCCATCGCTGCGACCATTGCTTCGGTGCCGGCTTTACATGCGAATTCCCAATCTGCGGCTTGCGTGTTGGGGACTGCCCCAATCGCTTCCGCCACTAACGTTGAAGTTGGTTTAACCGCATACGGATGCGACTCTGACCCGACCCAAACTGCACGTAATTCTGTCGGGTCAATTTGTGCGCGCAGCATCGCATTGCGTGCCGCTTCGATAGACATGGTGATCACATCTTCATCGAGGCCGGGCACGGCTTTTTCTTTGATAGGCATTCCGCTGGTCTTGCCTGTCCATACCCGCGCTACTTCTTTTGCGGGCAGACGATAACGCGGCACGTACGCGCCATAGCCGACAATGCCGACCGGCTTGACGGGTTTGAGAAGGGTGGGGGAGTGTGTGTGAGGTTGAGGGGTTGTCATTTAGTTTTTTATCCTTAATTTCAATTAATAGCAATCATACCAATTATGACTTAACCACTTGTTACATTGTATATCGCCATAAATTTCAAACCCTGGCGCAATGTTATCCGAGCGATATACAAAGCTGGGGCCATATTCAAACATTCCTCCGCCACGAAAGAATAAAATCGTAATAACTCCATATTCGTTAGTTACAAATACTCGACCATCATCTGCAAGGCTTTTATATACTTTTGGAAAGATAACAGTTCCTCTTGTTTCTTCGAGGTCTAAATCGCCATTTTGGATGGATTGTGTTACCCAGTTCGCAGCTCGATTAAATCTATTTTCATTTATTTGAAATTGAATATCGATACGAAGGTCTTTGAGTGAATCGTAGAAGAAATATACGATCAGAAAGGTGATTGAATTAATGATAACAGGACCAAATGCGCGCCATGCCAGCCTTTTGATCTGAAATGGTATATCCAAAAAGGATGCGGCAGCAAAAATCACATAACCTAAAAAAACAAATAGCCAAAAGAACGGAGTGAAAAATGTAAGGATTCTAAATAAATCTTCCTCGAAAAAGATTGTAAACATTGTCAGGATCGTGTACCCAAGACATGCAAATATGAAGATTTCGAAAAAAGTTATTGGCTTTTGTTCTACAGAAACACTATTTGTCATATTAGTTATCTTTCTAAAATTACTTTCACATTATTCTCTGGCTTGAGCCTTTCAATCACATCTTGTGTAATTTGAAAGGCTTCCTCAAATTCTCTCCAGTTTTCCTGCCAAAACTTCATAAAACTGTATCCGCTTTTTCTGAATACTTTATTATGAAATATCCATACTACAATGCAGGTTCCACGGAATAGAAAGCGCTGTAACATCATCGTAGCTTTCAATAAGAGCCAATTTCGTTTCGCTCTTAATATTCCAAGCCTTTCGACTTGAAACTCCACATGTTTGACTTCATCGCTCA
>JANODZ010000482.1:0-3798 GCA_031412935.1 Anaerolineales bacterium | reverse complement strand
GGTTGTCAAATCCAAGGCGGGTGTAGCGCGCGATCTGCTCTTCGGCTTCGGCGGAGTAATCCACACCGTCGGCGCGATAGATCTCGCGCGCGATCGTTTCAATTTTTTCTTTGATTGAAATCTCCAGCGGATAAAGGAACTTGAAATTACTTGGTTTCTCTGCGGCTTTTATGACCGCCTCAGCTAATTTCTTAGCGCCCGCACCGCCATCTGCCCAGTGCGTGGAGACAACCGCATCCATCGCGCCCATTTTGAGCGCGGCTGCGCGGACGAGTTCCACTTCTGCAGGAGTGTCTGTTGCAAAAGAATTCACAGCCACGACAACGTTTACACCGAACTTAATCGCGTTCTGAATATGGCGCTCAAGATTGGGGAGACCCGCGCGCAGCAAAGTCAAATTCTCATCTGTGTATTCTGTTGCGAGCGGCTTACCCGCTACAACTTTCGGTCCACCGCCGTGCATTTTAAGCGCGCGGACCGTGGCAACCAGCACCACCAAACTTGGAATCAAGCCGGAGGTGCGGCATTTAATATTGAAGAATTTTTCCATACCGATGTCCGCGCCGAAGCCAGATTCGGTGATGACGTAATCCGCGAGTTTGAGCGCGATCTTATCCGCGATGATGGAGGATTGTCCGTGGGCGATGTTGGCGAACGGTCCGGCGTGGACGGTGGCGGGAGTGCCTTCGAGAGTCTGCATCAGGTTTGGCTTGATGGCATCCTTCATCAAGACAGTTACAGCGCCAGCCACGCCAAGGTCTTCGGCGGTTACAGCTTCGCCGTGTCTATTGGTGGCAACAACCATTCTGCCAAAGCGTTCACGCATATCTTCGAGGTCTGTGGTCAGAGCCAAGACAGCCATGATCTCGGAAGCAACGGTGATGTCATAACCCGTGCGATGCTCAAATCCCACTTCATCCTTGCCCAAACCCACTTCTATTTCACGCAGCATGCGGTCATTGATATCCACAACGCGGCGCCAGGTGATGGTAGACTCGTCTATATCCAGCCGCGCAAAACGACCGCGCTCCTGGGGGGTCAGATCATTGGGGTTGGTTTTCTTGATGCCGAGTTTCTTTAATCGGCGCAGCATGGTGGGTGAGAATTTGCGATTGCCTTTTTTATTGATCGGGCAAAGCGCATTGAACAATTTCTCATCATCCTGATTTTTTTCATGCATGACACGCGCATCCAACGCGGCGGCGGTTAGATTATTTGCGGCAGTGATGGCATGAATATCACCTGTCAAATGCAGGTTGAAATCCTCCATCGGAATAATTTGCGAGTATCCGCCGCCCGCCGCGCCGCCTTTGATTCCAAAGGTCGGACCCTGCGAAGGTTGACGAATGGCGGTGACAACTTTCATGCCCAGATGCGCGCCTAATGCCTGTGATAGGCCCACTGTGGTTGTGGTCTTGCCTTCACCCAGCGGGGTGGGCGTGATGGCGGTTACGTCAATATATTTTCCGTTCGGACGATTCTTGAGGCGTTCCAAAATCTCAAGTTTGATCTTGGCTTTATTGGGACCATATAGCTCAAGTTCATTTTCGCGGATGCCGAGTTCAGCGGCAACTTGAATGATTGATTTGATGTTTGAAGCCTGCGCAATGTCAATATCAGAAGGCACAGGCCGGATGAGTTTTAACTTGATCGCCTTGAACTTTACTGCAGATTTTGCGGATATCGCTTTCTTGAAAATGGCTTTTTTAGCAGCGACTTTTTTCCCTTTCAGGGACGAGGCAGCAACAGCTTTTCTAGAAAGAACTTTTTTGGCAATACTCTTTTTCCCTTTTGAGGACGAGGTTGGTTTACCTTTTTTCTTCACGGTTTTCTTTGCGGGTTTTGCTTTGGTAGCCATAGAATCTCCTTAGCCCCTATTATCTGATTTTTTTCAAAAAAAGCAAGAGTTTTTGGTCACTTATTTGTCATTCCCTCAAGAGCGTGCCAACATTTTCGCCTTTTAAGGCGCTTCTCAATTGGCCGCTTTCTTCAGCCGAGAAGATTTGTACGGTCAGACCTTTGTTTTTTTGGATTAATGCAAGCATTTCCTCCACCTTGGCTTTCATACCGCCTGTGACATCCGTACTTGCCGAGCCGCCGATCCCTGCGCGCATCTTTTCATAATCTGAATTTTGGATCTCTTTCACCAGCCTGGTTCTGGCTGGGAAATCCTCCCACACCCCGGCTTCAATCCCAGCCAGCAAGATGCGCGCAGGGCGGAACTGCTCTGCAAGAAACGCGAAAACATCTTCAGTAGAAAGAATCGTCCCGCCGAGTGATTCGTCAAATGCCACATCGCCATGCACAACAGGCAATATATGCGCCTCTAATGCTTTAGCGATGGTCAGGCTGTTATGCGAGGTTACTTTTCTATTATTTGAAACGATGGTTGAGGAAGGTGGAAATGGAATTGCAGGCAGACCCGCATTGATAAGTGATTCCATTACATGGCGGTTTAACTCCGCTGCTTGAAAGCGGACTTCAGCGAAGCCGTGCCACTGCTCTGTTGTTCTGACGCCCTCGCGTGTGCCATATTTCTTCGCGGCGGTATGTCCAAACGAGCCAGAGCCATGCCCCAGAATCAGGAGCAGGTCTGGGGTTGAGTCCAGAACCGATTTTAATTCCAGCGCGAGGTTTGCGAGTTGATCCAATCTTGGGGTGTATGGCTTGTCCTTATCTGTAATCAGTGATCCGCCCAGTTTAAGGAAGATGATTTCTTTTGTCATAAACCTATTATAACGTTGAACGCTTCGGCCAGCGCGTCAGGGAGTGTCGAAAAGGGTGTGTTACAAAATCCTTCACCACTGAGAACACAGAGGTCACAGAGATTTATAAGGGTTTTCTCCGTGTTCCCAGTGCGCTCTGTGGTTAAAGGTTTGCGTTTGCTCACTTGTTTAGCCACTCCCGCGCGTCAGGATAGGTTGTTAAACGATTAACGTTATAATCCAGGCATGGATATTCATGCTGGAATCATTACCGCATCCATTCTGATGGTCATCGCCGCCGTCTTTATGGTGCGTGCCGCCATTGGTGTGATGCAGACCGCGCGTCAATTGTCTTTTTATAGTTTGCGCCGAATGCATAACGCAAGTGCAAGAAGATTATTTTTATTTGCATTCTTTTTGTTAGGTCTTGCGTTCTGGTTTGCTTTTTACGGCGAGCAACAGGCTTACGTTTATTTTCCGCCATCTCCAACGCCATCCCTTACTTCAACCCTTACCCTTACTCCCACAAATACACTTACACCAACGATTACATCCATTCCGTCTCAAACGAATACGCCACTCGTCACAGATACACCGACGCTGACACTGACGCCGTATTTACCTCTCGCGATCGAAGCGCTGTTTGAAGGGCCCGTGACCCCAAACCCGGATGCAGTTTTTACGGCGATTCAATTTTCAACAAAGTTTGATGGATTGAATCCAGTGGATCCAAAAACTGTTTTTGAGCTTCCTATAAAATCAATGTACGGCGGGTTTGATTACAACTACACCATCCCCGGCGTGCAATGGACCGCGCTCTGGTATCGCGATGGCGCTCTAGTGGATTATGAGACGCAACCCTGGGATGGCGGTACCGGCGGAATTGGCGGGTATACAGAAAGCCAGGACCCAATTGGCGGCTGGTTGCCAGGGACTTATGAAGTACAGATCTTTATGGGCTTTGATTGGAAAGTGGTTGGGCGCTTCATTGTGTTGGGGAATCTTTCAACGCTCACCCCGACCGATACGCCGGCAAACCCAGTAGTGATAACAGAGACTCAGACGCCTTAAAAATCGTAAATCGTAAATCGTA
>JANODZ010000481.1:0-1613 GCA_031412935.1 Anaerolineales bacterium | reverse complement strand
AAGCGATCAGCATGTTCAATGGCTATTCCCTGGCAGATAACGCGCTGAAAGTCAACGTTGCCAAGCCGAAAGTCTAGGCTTCGTAAAAAATCACAACAAAAGTCTCTTGTTCCGCCGGGAACAAGAGACTTTTCTATTTCGGGGAGTAACTAAACAAGTGAGTAAAAACAATCCTTTACACTTGCGCCGCACGCCAGCGCAGGTGACCACAGAGACCACAACCCTTGCGCCGCACTGCGTTTGGTGCAGTGCAGGTGAGAACACGGAGAAAACCCTTAAAAATCTCTGTGACCTCTGTGTTCTCAGTGGTGAGGGATTTATTAACACACCCTTTTGTCACTCCCCTATTTCGGGGAGTGACAAAAATCGCCGGATTCAGAGTCTGCGCTAATAATTCTATTTCATTCCAAAACCTGTAAAATCATTAGATATTTTCTTTTGTTCGTGTACAATAGTTGACACTCTAAAGGCAACGATGCGAATTGCATTCATCTCAGACATTCACGGAAATTTCACCGCTTTCCAGGCAGTTCTTGCGGATATTAAATCGCAGAACGTTGACCGCATCATTTGCCTCGGCGATACGGTTACGCTTGGACCGCAGCCCAAAGAAGCGCTAAACAAACTCAGGGAATTGAACTGTGTCCTGATCAAAGGCAATCATGATGCGGCTTTACTGGAGCCAGAAGAGGCCGGCAAATTCGAAATCACCGAGCATCTTATCCCGGATCTATACTGGTGCAGGGAACAGTTGAACCAAAATGACCTGGATTTCATCGCCGCATATAAATCCACATACGAGATCAAACTGCCCAATGGCGTGACCATTCTTTGCTTTCATGGGTCGCCCCTATCCTCCACTGATATTATTCAGGCCACAACCGCGCCTGAATTGCTGGATAAATACTTTGAGGGGCAAAGCGCGACAGTCTTCATCGGCGGGCATTCACATATTCAAATGTACCGCCGCTACGGCGGGAAACTTATCCTAAATTCAGGCAGTGTCGGCAATACCTTCATGTTCGCCTATACACCCGGCGATGTGCCGCGCCTGCTGCCGTGGGCGGAATATACGATCATCAGTCAAAGCGGCAACTCGATGGACGTGGACTTGCGCCGCGTATATTTTGACACAGCTGAATTAATGAAACTGGTTGCCCAAAGCGGATTGCCCGGTAAAGATTGGTGGCTCAGGCAATATTCATAATCATCCTGCCATACTTTGCGCGGGTATAAATTGTGCTTTTGGCGAAAGAATTTCTTAACACACGTCCCTTCGTGCGAAGCAGATGCGGCGCTTGCAAGGCTTTATTCGATATGATATAAGCGAACGAATCACATCATCAAGCCTGAGGTTACAGAATGCTTAATTCCTTAATCAATAAACACTACCCTATTTTTATCACTATTATTTTAATTTCCCTTGCATGCTCAACCCTTACTCCCGCATCCACAGCGGAGACTGGTTTTCGCTATGACAACCTGCCAGAGGCAGGCCAGAACGATAAAGCCATTGCCGAATTTCGCGCCATCTCGCAATGGGGTAAAACCAATCTCACATATTTCTTCATTAATGGAACTGGAAAAATTAATGGCGATACTGAACAAGACCT
>JANODZ010000480.1:0-1746 GCA_031412935.1 Anaerolineales bacterium | reverse complement strand
AACCACAAAGTGCCTGCAGGTCACGGATTAAACAAAAATAATCCCTTGCAGGCTCAAGTCCATGCAAGGGCTTTTACTTTTTACATTTTACCTCTTACTTTTTACTTCTTCCTACTCCACAATATTGATCGGCAATTCGTTCTTTCCGCTTAATGCCGCCACGCTGATCTTTGCCGCGATGGCTTGCGCAATTTCCTGCAGGGCTTTTGCGGCGGGGGATTCGGGATGTGAAACCACGATCGGCTTGCCCGTATCGCCGCCAATGCGCACGTTTTGATCGATCGGCACTTTGCCGAGGAAGGTTGTCTCTGTGGCGTCCGCCAATTTTTCACCGCCGCCCGAACCGAAGAGGTCCATGCGCGTGCCATCCGGCAGGTCGAGATACGACATATTTTCCACCACGCCGAGAATGGGCACTTCCAATTGCTTGAACATATTTAATCCGCGCGTGGCGTCTTCCAGTGAAACCAGCTGCGGGAGGGTCACGATCACCGCGCCGCTTAAGGGCAGGGCTTGCGCGAGCGACAGGGCCGCATCGCCTGTGCCGGGCGGCAGGTCCACGATCAGGTAATCGAGCTCGCCCCAATCCACATCGCCGAGGAATTGTCGAATGGCAGAGTTGAGCATCGGTCCGCGCCAGATGAGGGGCTGGCCGGGCTTGACGAGCAATCCCATCGATATCAATTTGATGCCATACACATCGGCCGGGATCAGCCGTTGACCGTTGGGCGGCGGGAGTTTGTCCACGCCGAGCATGGTCGGAGTGTTGGGGCCGTAGATGTCCGCGTCCATCAGTCCGACTCGTGCGCCGGCTTGAGCAAGCGCCACAGCGAGGTTGACAGAGACGGTGGATTTTCCCACGCCGCCTTTGCCCGAACCGACCGCGATGGCGTTGCGAATGGGCATGTTCACCAGTCCGCGCATGCGGCCATCGTTGGGCACGTTTGAGTCCATTTTGAGGTCGACGGTTTTTGCGCCGACGGCCATGATGGCTTCTTTTACCTCCCTTTCGATGCGCGCCCGAAAGGGACAAGCCGGCGTGGTCAGCATGACGGTCAGCGAGACGTTGTCACCTTTAATTTCAATGTCCGAAACCATATTAAGCGTCACCAGGTCCTGATGCAGGTCGGGCTCCTGTACCTTACTTAATGCAGCGAGAACGGATTCTTTGGTAAGTTTGTTTGTCATGTACTCTGCCTATTTAATTTAATATATTAGACTTCTTGCAAAAGTCTTAAAATCTACCGCAGAGACGCAGAGTTCGCTGAGTTTAAGAACTTCTCTGTGCTCTCTGCGCCTCAGCGGTGAAAAAGATGCTCCCTTGTTATTTCACTATTGCAAGCGGTCTATATTCTTAATGGGTCATTGCCCTTGAATATTTTCCTCGAACCAGTCGCGATAGATCGCGTAAAGAATGTCGTCGTTCACGAGCGCGAGATCATCCTCAAATTCATCAAGCTTGATCGTCCATTGATAAATTTGCTGCAGCGATATTTCTTCGATATTAACTTGCGGGTACTGGCGGCGTAACTCTAAAGCGATGCCAAAGGTGGATTCCCAGGTTAGGGTCATAGGATAAGTAGGAATCAGGAATTAGGAATTAGGAATTAGGCGGAAGCACATAATCACTGACCCGAATTATAGCAGGGCAGGGGGATAAGTCAATTCAATTATCCAACGAGAGTCTCAAAGGATGGGCTAAACCAACCCTTCACCACAGAGATCACGGAGCGCACGGAGAAAACA
>JANODZ010000479.1:0-10083 GCA_031412935.1 Anaerolineales bacterium | reverse complement strand
GCACAGTCAACACACCAAATGGAACATTAAGCGGTATCTGCGGCACACCGCCAAATATAAGTCAACTGGTATGTATGCCTGCCGGCGGGCCGCCGCCCTAAGAGACTGTTTCTTAAAGGCTTATTTACCACAGAGATCACTAAGATCACGGAGAAAAAAACCAAAAAAACCTCTGTGGCCTCCGTGCGGGAAGCGTCTGTGGTAAATGCTCTTGTTTTGCATGATTCTTGGACATAAGAAACACTCTCTAAGGATTTTTCACGAAGCTCATTCTGAATACCCCGCAGAAAATAATTCGCTACGATGCACCCAAACCCGAATGGTCTGACTGGCGTTCGAAAATAGCGTGTCCTGTGAGAAAATAACACATGATACGCTTTTGTTCTTAATCATAAGGTGATGAAACCATGTCAAAAAAATTGCTTTTATTTATCGTCTTGATCCTCGCCGCATGCGGACGGGGAAGCGATCCCCACGAACCACTGACGAGTGGTGTTGAGGTGCAAGCTTTGATCGGTCCGCTGTGCCCGGTTGTGAAAGAGGGGGTGGAATGCCCAGACCGGCCCTATCAAGCGATGCTGACAATCCTCAACACTGATCGAAAGGAAATCCTGAAATTTGAGACCAATACTGATGGCAAATATATCGTCAACCTGCCGCCGGGCGATTACATTTTACATCCTGAAAGTCCGCAGGGCATGCCGCTTCCGTATGCAAGTGAACAAAATTTTACGGTATTACCGAATACGATAACGAATCTAATAATCCTATATGATAGCGGAATCCGATAAGACTCTACCTGCTCATTTCATCATAAATACTTTCGGGTATATCAGCAGTTTTATAGATGCGGACATATTCAATTCCCTTGATAAATATAATTTTCTCGGGTTGAACTACCTGTAAGATTCGCAGTAATTTTACGGATTCAGGCTGGTTGTTTTGCAAGGCGGAATACAATACAAGATAATTGGATTCGCGCATCCCTGAAATAACATCTGAATATTCTGGCGCGCGCAGGTAAACTTTCTTTAATACACTCGTATCTCCTGAATAGAAGAAAGACAGGGAACCCATGCCGCCATAAGCATAAACTTTCGTTTCACCTGCATTCGGCATTTGTTCCAAATATTCAGCTGCCAACTCCAACCCTTCGCCAATCCCATAAGAGGCGGATCCGCTAATTATAGGATTCTTATAGTTATAATAATACGGATAATATGGGAGCACGCTCTTGATCTGAAAAGCGATCAGCAAAAGAAATACAATTTGATAAATATAGACTCGATCCAGGATTATCCAGCGTTTTTGGGCCCAGATTAATGTACATCCCCAGCCAATTCCCGCAACCACATCCAGACAGACAAAACTACTGAGGATATAGTGAGAAGCATTACGTCCCTGTGCCAGACCGAAGATCAGAATAAATAAGGCGGCAAGTATGCCTAGATAAACGATCGTGGATTTAATGGGCGTAGGCAAGAGCCGTTTATCTTTTGAGCCAAGGCAGAACAGCGCTAGAATCAAACCAATCCATGAAATCGGGGTGGATGAATTCCGCCAAACATTCAAATAATTGATAACGGTAGAGAATCCCGTTTCAAGCTTGAAAGTGGAAGGCTGTAACTCATAGGTCACATCCAGCCGCGCGCCTTGAAAGGCGTAGCTAAATGCATTCCCATAAACCTCGTACAACATTTTTCCAGGCGCTACCCACATACCAGGCCATAATGCCACGTACACAATTATAGAGACCGCCAACCACGTCGCAAATATTTTAATCGCACTCCAAATCTTTAATCCCCAACTTTGTTCATCACGATTAAATAAGTCAACAAATATCATCAATCCAACTAAGGCGATCAAAACAATGGATGAGGACTTTGTCAATTGCGCAAGGCCTAATGCCGCAGCAGAACCTAGTAGATAAATCGGTTTACGTTCCTTGTTAAGATAGACTTGCATCCCAAGGAACGAAACAAGGATAAAAATCGCTAACATGCCTTCGTGATTGAGCAGGCGCGAATGCCCAAGATAATAAGGGGCATTCATCGCAAGCGCGATGCCAAGAAATGCCGGCACTGGATCAACCAGCAAGCAAAGGAGGAAAAAAGCTGATATTGCCAGCACTGTAATCAAGGCAGTTTGAATCAGCCTGCTATAACGAACAAGATCAATTGCTTCTTTATCGTGTGCACGCATGAAATCTTCAAATTTGGGCTTGCGTACGTCAAAATAGCCCTGGCCAAAACCTCGATATTCAGGAAAATAAGAAAGCATTCCCGCTGCAACCACCCAGGTGGTTGTTACTGCGGGATGATAATCGTATAGGGTATTTTCAAAATCCCCATGTGTAAGCGCATAATAATAATTGGATCCAGAGATCACCCACCATGGCTCATCAAAGGTAATAAACTTATCAATTCCAATCACATGCGTTGGGATGATTATTACGAGAAGGAAAAGAACCATTAGCCATTTATTCTTTTGCATAGTTTCCTGTTTCATTTATTAAATGCCTCAAAGACCCCAGGCGGAAGGGAATCTACCTGATAGATCATTACATATTTATAATCATTCAGCCACACTTCATGAATAGGCTCCGCGATGGATAATGCGGCGAGAAATGGTTGATATTTATCTGCCGTTCCCTGGCTGGCTGGCAAAATATACAATTAAATAATCAGCGGAGCTGATCGAGTCCACCAGGTCTTTCTTATGAGCTGCATCTATATAATAAGGTTTAAAGCGAGTGGTCTTACCTGGATAGAAATAAGAAAAACTACCTCGTGAATAATAGGAAATGACAGTCGAATTTTTTGCGTCTGGCAGCCTCGCAAGGTATTGAGCAGCGAGTTCCAACCCTTCTCCATACGGAAATTGAGGAAATTGTAGATGCTCTCCCGCAGAATAAAGGATTGGATTACGATATGTGTAATAGTATGGATAGAATATTGCCGCACTCCAAAATTGGGCGGTCACTAAAATCGACAGACTCACATATTGTATCTGCTCTTTGCGTAAAGATACATAGCGGTCTATAAGCCATTTGATCGCTTGAAACCAGCCAGACCCAGCCAATAAATTCAAGGCGAGATAACTGGTGAGAATGTAATGCGGGGAGTTTCGCCCTTGAGCAATGCCGAAGATGAGGATGAAGGCGGCGGCTGTGGTCGACAAAAGGGAAATCAACTGCCAATTCAAGCGGACCAACTCCCGGCTACGGTTGAACGGGATGATAAATCCAAAAAGGATGCCCAGCCAAGTCAGCGGGGTTGTCCTCCAAAGAAAGACCCTGATCAAATCCCAAGTCCCTGAAAAACCGGTATTAAGACTGAATTGCGATGGCTGTAAATCTTCTGTGACGGTGAGGCGTGCGCCTTGAAACGCGTAACTGAACGCGTTGCCATAAACTTGATAGAGCATTTTTCCCGGCGCAACCCACATGCCGGGCCAAAGAATAAAATAAGTGCCCACAAGCGCAAGCAGCCAAACAGCAAAGACTTTTGTATGATCCCAGACTGCATTGAAAAAACCATTTTGACGTTGCTGAAAGATTTGTATAAGCAGGATGATCCCAATCGGCACCAGGATGGCAATGGCTGATGATTTTGTTAATTGTGCGAGACCTGCGGCGATGCCTGATAAAAGCAGAAAGCCGATCCTGCGCTCTTGTACAAGGTAGATATAAAAAGCCAGTATGGAAACAACTACAAATAAAGAAAGCATGGCTTCGTGATTTAACAGGCGCGACATGCCGAGGAAAAACGGATCGAGAGACGCGAATAGTACGGCAACAAACGCGGTCGGCTTGGAAACAATGCGCTGCAATAAGTAATACAGGAGCAGGAATAAAATACCGATCACTAAAACTTGTATTAAACGCGCATCGCGCAACAACACAAGCGGAGTTTTCCCATGTTCGAGCATGAAGGGATCCAGGGCGCCTTTTTCAAACTCAAGATAGCCCTGGCCCAACCCGCGATATTCTGGAAAATAAGTCAACATGGCAAACATGACGATCCACATGGTGGTAACGGCTGGTTGGTATTCGTAGACCGTGTTTTGAAATTCCCTTTGCCCAATCGCATAATAAAAATTCGAGCCCATGCTGAGCCAGTAGGGTTCATCTAAAGTCACAAAAGAATCGAGAGCTGGCAGGCGCGGCAGAAGTACAGCCAGGATCAGGAGAATATAAGCCGAGATTTCAATTTTCTTTTTGTAGGGCATAAAAGAATTATACCAAGCACCAGAAATCAACCTTGTATCCCAACCGCCCATGTCTATTTTCGCGCCGCTGCAAACTACCACTTTTTATCTCTTCCTCATACAGACATAATTGCAAAATGAACCATAACCTATCTAAATTGCAAAGGTATAAAATAATATCTATCCTGACGGTGGGAGTATAATTATAAAAGCGGGGCTAATATAAGAACACTCGATCCAATTGGCTTATTAAATTATTCAAACAATTGGAATATTATTTAATGGAGAAATTATTTTATGTTATCTATATTTTCATCTCTAAGGAAAAAGAACGAAAAGGGACAGGGGTTGGTTGAGTATGCGCTCATCCTGACATTGGTTGCCATCGTGGTGATGGTCGCAATTTTATTCCTCGGACCATTCATCGGAGTTATATTTAGCAATATCAACTCCTCGCTCTGAGTTTTGGGTGGTTGGGGCTGTGCGGAATCCTCCGTTAGTAGTAACTCAATCAGAGGCTCTACTGACCTGGGCGGGATTCGTGAGGGGATATTTTATTATTTTAACTGCATACCCATGCGCGCTGAAACCCGCCATTGTAGTTCCTGGGCAAATCCTTTTGTTTATTCAATTTACTTGTTAATAATTGGAATATCCATTTTTGTCTCCTGACTGATGGAGAATGACTTTGGATGATTTGTATTTATATCTAATTTATATTTTCCTCAAATATTCCAACAACTTCCGATTCTCCGTGAAGCGTATCGAATCCCGACAGACTTGGTATAATTCCACTTACCATGAAATATCACATCTGGACCGAAGGCTGCCAAATGAACGTAGCCGACTCTCAGCGCGTCGGCTCTTCGCTTGAGCATCTTGGCTACATCCTTACCGAAACCATCGAAGAAGCGGATGTCATCGTTTTAAATACCTGTGTCGTGCGCCAGTCTGCAGAAGATAAAGCTATAGGGCGCGTCACTTCGCTGGCGCCGCTTAAGAAGAAGAATCCAAATTTAGTCATCAACTTAATGGGTTGCATGGTCGGCGTGCGCGGCGCTGAAAAATTGCGCGCAAAACTTCCCTTTGTCGATGTCTTCTCTCCGCCTTCTGACCCCGGCCCATTGATCTCACATCTCACACAGGGCGAAGTGCAATCGCTCGAAGATTCTGAAACCACGCGCCGCTTCTTAATGATGGATGAAGAACTCATCCTGCCGATTGCGGAGCAGGGCAAACTGGTCAGCGCGCACGTGCCGATTGTTTATGGTTGTTCACACGCCTGCACCTTTTGCATCATCCCCTCCAAACGCGGCGGTGAACGTTCGCGCCCCGTGGGTGATATTGTGGGTGAAGTCCGCTCGTTAACCCGGCAAGGTGTCAAAGAGATTACTTTGCTTGGTCAGATCGTCGATCGTTATGGCAAGGATATTCCTGATGGTCCAAACCTCGCGGCGCTCCTACGCGTCCTGCACGAAGTGGATGGCATTGAACGCATCCGCTTCCTGACCTCGCATCCAAATTATTTTGACGATGATCTCATTCATACCATCGCCGAACTTCCGCGCGTGATGCCACATATTGAGTTGCCCATTCAAGCCGGCGATGACGAAGTGCTGATCAACATGAAGCGCGGATACACCCAACAGCAATATCGCGACCTCGTGGCAAAGATCCGTGCGCATATTCCTGATTGTTCCATCGCGACCGATATCATCGTCGGATTCCCCGGCGAGACCGAGGAACAATTTATGGAAACGTATCGTGTTTTATCTGACCTGAAACTTGATGTAGCGCATCTGGCACGCTACTCGCTGAGAGAGGGAACCGTCGCCACCCGCCGCATGCACGATAACGTCCCCGAAGAGGACAAACTCCGCCGCCTGCACCTGCTCGACGACCTACAGGAAGGGATCGTGGCTGAGATCAACAAAAAATATCTCGGCGAAACTGTTGAAGTGTTATTTGAGAATAAAGTCAAAGATCGCTGGCGCGGACGCACCCCCACCAACAAGATCGTCTTCGTTGAATCTGATGAGGATCTGCGCAGTAAAATTTTCCCAGTCACTGTCACCTGGACAGGGCCGTGGTCCATGCAGGCGATGTTATTGAAACAGCCTGAATTGATATCTTTATAAATCCATGTGCGGGCGGCTCCTACAGCCGCCCTTTTTATTTGGGGTTTATAATTCTTTATATGTCATTTTACGAACTCTTAACAACCTTTACCAATAACCTCCTGTCAATTTTATTGGCGGCAGGCGCAGGTTTTCTGCTCGGCAAATGTTGCACGGCGTTGAGTCCACTGACACTAACTCACTTGATCATTTATTTAGCGAGGCAATAAAATGTTGGTTCCGCGCAAGTTTGTAATAAAAGTAGTGGCGACTCTCTTGCTGGCTGTATCAATTCAGTTAAGTTCAGAGCAGGTTCGGGCGCAGGGTGAAATTGTAGTTGAGGATGCTTCAGTGGTTGTCAACTTTGGGGAGTCGATCACATTCCAGGCGAAGATCAAGGCTCCGATCGGCATCAAACAGGTTTCCCTTCTTTTTCACGGTGTGACCGAGGATGTAACCCGCGTGGAAGCCCTGCAGCAAGCGCAGGATGGCTCGGTAAGTTTTACTTACGATGCTTCGTTAAACGTGCTGCCCCCTTTTAGCCCGATCATTTTTTGGTATCAAGCAACACTGGATGATGACAAAACTTATACAAGCGCGCCGATCACCTTTTCCTATTACGATAATCGTTTCCCGTGGCGCGCAGTGAATAATGTAAATGTGACAGTACATTGGTACGCAGGTGATGATGCATTCGGCACAGCTGCTTTGGATGCCGCAGGCAAGGGCATGCTGGAGGTCAACGAATTCATAGCGATCTCGCTTGTACAGCCTATCGATATTTATATTTACTCGAATGCAACTGATCTGCAAAATACATTATTGCTTGGCGGCGAGGATTGGGTTGGAGGACATGCCAACCCAGAGCTTGGGGTTGTGCTGGTTGCAATTGCGCCTGGCCCAAATCAATCCATTGATTTGGAATCAAGAATCCCGCATGAACTGGCGCATATCATGTTATATCGCTCCCTAGGCAAAGCTTATGCAAAGCAGCCCGCCTGGCTGCTTGAAGGCATTGCTTCGATGGTAGAATATCCAAATCCAGATTACAAACATGCGTTGGAGGTTGCAAGTAATAACGATACCCTGCTTTCGTTTGGCGACTTGTGCGCATCATTCCCCGCCGATGCAGGCAGCGCCTTTCTTGCTTATGCCCAGTCTCAATCCCTTGTCAATTACATTCGCGCAACATACGGCACATCCGGTCTGGCACGCTTAACCAACTCTTATGGCGAGGGGATCAATTGTGAATTGGGGGCAACCCATGCACTCGGCACTCCTCTTTCTCAATTGGATGTACGCTGGCGTGAAAATGTATTGGGGCAAAATATTACCGGCGTGGCCATGCGCAATCTTATCCCATTTGTATTACTGATGGCGCTGGTGTTGATTGTGCCCTTGTGGGGCGCATTCGACATGCTCAGGCAAAGGAGAAAACGTGCAGCCAAATAATCCAATTGAGATCCTCCGCGTGCACATCTGGGTAAAAGGGCTGGTCCAGGAGGTGGGCTATCGGGCACATGTGGAATATCACTCGTTACAAATTGGGGTTTTGGGTTGGGTGCGGAATATTGACAGCGACACGGTAGAAACGGTCGCCGAAGGCACCTTAGAGCAAATTGATCAATTCATTGTAATGGTGAATTCGGGTCCGCCCCACTCACGTGTAGATGAAACAAGAATCGTTTATGAACCTACAACGGGACATTTGAAGGGGTTCACCGTAAAGAATAGTATGTGAGATTGAATCGTTAAAACGGTTGTTTGTCACACAAACCCCAACCCGCGCTCCTTTAGCGAAACCCACTTGCCCTGGCCGATGACCACATGATCAAGCACATCAACATCCAACAGTTTGCCAGCCTGGACGATGGCGCGCGTCACCGCCACATCATCCGGGCTGGGAGTGGGGTCGCCGCTTGGGTGGTTATGAACCACAATGATCGCTGACGCATTTATACGGATGGCATCCTTGAACAACTCCCCTATTCTTACCTGTGAAGAATTGACCGAACCTTTATAAACTTCCACCGTTTCCAAAACTCGGTTCCTTCTATCGAGCAAAATAACTCGCAAATGTTCCTGCTCCAATGCAGACATTTCATATTGCACGATCGCAGCCGCATCTGCCGGGCTGTTGATCATGGCGCGTTCGTCGGGCGCTTCAAGTGTCAGCCTTCTGCCTAATTCAATTGCAGCTTTTATCTGGGCTGCCTTCGCTTCACCAATTGCGTGCTGATCCATTAATTCCTTGATCGGCGCGCGGTGTAAACCTCTTAATCCACCAAATTTTTGCAATAAACGTTGCGCCACTTCCACTGCATTTTCGCCCGCCACGCCCACCCGCAATAATATTGCGATCAACTCTGCATTGGTCAACACCTGCGGGCCAAGCAATGCCAGGCGCTCACGCGGACGATCCGATTCTTGCAAATCTGAGATGCGATAAACGGGTTTGATTTTGGGTTCGGTCATTCTCAAGGCCTTATATGGGTTTGAGCTATTTTACAGCAGAATGATACCGCCGGGCATTAAACTCCTTTGCGAGCTAAGAACCCACAACTTGCAGATCTTGCACCAAAAAGTGAATAAAAATACACGAGACTTTATCGGCAATTAATAAGACTTCCCAAAGGTTACCGTAAAGCATTCAAATTACTCGATCTAACTCTTTGGGACGGCGCTTGGATGTTATTTCCTATATAATCTTTGCTATACAAAAAAGCCCTGTCTTTCGACAGGGCTTTTTTGTATAGCATTCGTGAAAATTAAAGGGAAGAGTTGATCGAGCTGAATACCTTGCCGATCAGTGGTCCGAGAATGGTGAGGGCAGCAATAACTACAATAGCAACTAAAACGAGAATTAAAGCATACTCAACAAGTCCTTGACCTTTTTCTTTGGGTGAAAATAACATGGGGGTTTTCTCCTTTCTTTATGATTCATCCAGGAAAGTCTCCTAAGATTGACCCTATTGTACTAGGTCAAGAAAAAAAAACAAGATGTAAATGGCACTTTTTCTTAACAGTTATGTTAGCCCTAAATAAGGATTATTATTTGACATACTCGCCTTGTCTAACCAAATTTCAAAAATATTTAAATGCCCCCATTTTTGTCCTATATAATAAAATTAATGAAAATTACTACTTATTCCCCGTTATAAACCTTTCTGTGGTTAAATTGCTTCACCAAATAACCCTAAAAGATTGGCGGTAAATATGCTTATCCATTCTGCGTCCCAACTCCTCACCCTCGCTGGCGGCCCGCAGCGCGGACATGCCCTCGGCACACTGGGCATCCTCGAAAATGGCGCGGTCCTCATACGCGATGAAAAAATTACCGCGGTTGGCGCCACTGCTGAACTCAGAAATGCCTACCCCGATGAACCAACTCTCGACGCTGGCCAATGCGTACTCATGCCAGGCTTCGTTGACCCGCATACGCACGTTATTTGGGCTGGTGACCGCGCAGATGAATTCGAGATGAAAATGGGCGGCATGGCCTATCTCGATATTCTCGCGGCGGGCGGCGGAATACTGTCCACGGTCAAAGCCACGCGCACCGCCAGCATGGAAACACTCATCGCGCAAACCCGTCCGCGGCTCCTGCGCATGTTCGCGCACGGCACAACCACCGCCGAAGTAAAAACGGGCTATGGCTTGCAAACCTCAACTGAATTGCGTTTGCTTAAAGCATTGCTGATGCTTGAGGATGAAGGTCCGCTTGACCTCGCCATCACCTTCCTCGGCGCACACGCCA
>JANODZ010000478.1:0-11500 GCA_031412935.1 Anaerolineales bacterium | reverse complement strand
ACTGACGGAGACCGCCTCAGCCATCGCAGCCGGCAACCTGAACCGGTTAGCCAATGTGAAGGGCAACGACGAGTTCGGTATTCTGGCTGGCACATTCAATAGCATAACTACCGCTGTCTGTATTGAAATTCAAGACTTGCGTGCCAATCTCGTCCATCTCACTAATGATGGAAGCGACACCGACGATATTGCCCGAGCCATCGCGGATGGGAGCGGCTAAATGGAGGGCAGTCTTGCCGCTGGCGGGGTTGATGACGGACTCAAAGGTCACCGGCGCGCCAGACTTGGCTCCCAGGAACCAGCTGCGATCGCGGTGGTCCTCAAGTTCAGAGTTGTCGTTGCGGGCGACGTTAAGGCCGATCAGGTCGGTGGTCTGAATCAGTAAGAAGTTTGGATGAGCAGCGGCGATAGCCATCAGTGTAGGCTGCTGCCGGGCAGGCTCCATACTTACAATGTCCGGTAACGTGGATATCTCCTGCAGGGTGCGTGTGTGCAAAACCAGCCAGGTGGATACCGTGGAGGACAATGAATTTTCGATAATTTGCAGGTCGTGATTGGCATCCATTTCGATTTTGGTCGCTGCGCGTGAACTGATGATGATCGTCACAACCATAAGCAGGGAGACGGTTATCAAAAACATCAGAGCTATCAGGCGGGTTTGAACACTGGTTTGCGTGATTAAGGGTCGGGCAATCAACAGTAGGATACTTAGCGCTGCCCCGGCGAGCAGCCAGTCGGCCTGGGGATTGTTATTGAAAAAAACAATGTAGAGCGTCGAGATACCGCCCAGCATTACAGCAATATTCGGAATACTTTGGGCGAATTTATCCAGTACTGTTATCAAGCGAGGATCGCTAGGTGCGAGATACGTTTGGCGAAGGGCGGCAAATATGAAAAACAGGGAGGCGAAACTCCAGCCAGTGTCTAACCAACTGCCGGTGACATAGGTACCAGCCAGGCCGCTGTAGGCATAAATAACGTCTGAAGCTACAGTGAAGAACATACAAAGAAAGAGCAGCCAGAGCACTGAGCCGAAATCTTGATCTGGTTTGCGAAGCAAGGCGGAGACAATCGCGCCAATAACGATCATATCGCCGATCGGGTAGCTGATTGCGATGGCTTGCGTTAAAAGGTCGCCGGCATAGGAAGCAGCGGTCGGTTGAATCACAAAGTACCACATCAACATGGTGGTGATGATCATCGTGATCAGCAGATCAAAGGCAAATTGCAAACGCTCCTGGCGGTTGAGAAAAGTGTTGGGCATGCTGATCATGCCGGCAGCCAATAAAGGAGCTAGCAAGAGATAGAAGCCATCGGCTACAGACGGGAAGGGTGAAATCTTTAACACGTTTTCCAGAAATGCCCAGATCAAGTCGCCAATAAAGTATGCAATAAAGCCCAAGCCAAGCAGGAGCCACATGCGCTTGTAGCGCACGTCCAGGTCTTTTCGGGTTATTACAAACACAGCCGCCAGTACTGCCGCCAGATCCATCGGCAGGTTTATCAGATCACCGATCAGTGTGATATTTCCTTCTCCGCCCCAATGGAATATTGTCCAGGCTAGATACACGAGCATGTAAAGGGAAGAAAGAACCGCGATGGCACCCCACGGCCCATTCAGCATGGGGGGCAGGAAGGATCGGATGGAACGTTTGTTATCGATCATAATATCTCCAGATCAAAAGCGGTAACCAGGAATTGCGCGCATGGAATGGCATGGTTTCCGGAAGATGGAAAAATGGATTGTTCATTATGCTCGCCCTTCCACAGGTGTTTTGTGATCTTCGCCAATGTCGCCTGATTTCAATCGCACGCTGGTCTGTGTTTCAAGTGCGCGCCCAAGTTCGATAACCGCCACTTGTAACGCATTTTCCACTGTCGTGGCGCCTTGGATCTTTTGGTTGATGGCGCTGATCAAGCTTTCGCGGTCGGCTCGATGTTTGGTTTCCTCAAAAGAACGCGCGTTGCGTAAAGATACGGCAACCTGATTCGCAATTGACTGCAAAAGATAGACATCTTCCTGTTTTAATCCGTCGGTGACGTTGTGTTGCACATCCAATACCCCCATGACCTGGTCACCGAGAGAAATTGGCACAGCGATTTCAGATTTGGTTTCAGGTAGTAATGGATTGGGTAGCCAGTTCGGATCCGTTGCTGTATTGGATACGAGGAATGACGTGTTCGTTTCAGCAGCATGGTTTACAAGCCCCTTGGCTTTTGTGACCTTTAGACGACGCATGCGCATTGTCTGTCCGGCATCCCCATTGCCGCTGGTCATGATCAGATCCTTGCTGATGTCATCGATCAGGTAAATTTGAGCGTGGTAGTAGTTGAATGCCTTCTTCACCTGCTCCTCAACCTCGACGACCAGTTGTTTCTGGTCAAGGATGGTGGAGAGGCGACGACTGATTTCGTTGGAAGTTGCCAGCGCTTTGGTACGGTTTGCCACGTGTCCTTCCAGGTTTTCGAGAATATCAGCCAACTGACCCGCCATCTTATTAAATGACTCTCCCAGCGTGACCAACTCGTCACCGCCTTTAACTTGCACAGTTTGCCTCAGATCACCCTGCCCCAGCTTTTGTGCCACGCGGCTGAGTTCATTCAAGGGATTAATGATGCGTCGCGCCAGCACGAACGCTGCCAAAGACCCCAGCCCAAGCGCTAATGCTGAAACCGCCAACAGAGCCAGCCTGCTCTGATCGCTCACAGCTTGCAGTTGATCGCGCGCGCGAGTAAAGCCGCCATCACCCTCCTGGAGGATTTGACTTGTGAACTGGCTGATCTCCACTGTCACTTCCCGGAAACTGATGGTGTTAACGTAGATATTTCCCTCCAGCGATACCAACTCTATCAAATTTGATTGATATATCCCGATCAACCCGAGTAATTCTGAGATCGGGACCTGTACAATCTCTTCCTGTGGGTCAGACTCTGTGGCTGAGCCTGGTGCGGCCTCTTGCGGCAGAGTGACTTGGGAGCTATTTTTCACCAGATCGGTAAACGTACCAAGCGACAATCGCAGGTTGTCAAAATATTGTTGCTTGCCCGAGTTCAAATAAGACTGCTCATCAGCCCGAATTTGTAAAACCAGTTCAAGAAACCTGGGATCTGGAAGCGGGCTTGTAATGGCTTCCAGCTGGTTGAGCGTTTTGACCATCGTGCTTTCTTGTCCATCGGGTTGAGCGCGCTGTTCGATAGCGGCGACCACAGCCTGAAAAGCAGATTCGTAACTGTCGAGCAAAGGAGCCAGCTGGGCGGTATCCTCCAAAATGACCTGTAATTCAGCATCGCTTGAATTTTGGACAAGTTTATCAATTTCATTTAGCTTAACGCGGGCTTGCTTTACATGGAATTTATTCGCAGAGACATATTCGGTCTGAGCGGCTTCAAACCCCAGGGAGCGCCAGCTGACCAGAAAGTTTGATTCGGCCTGGCGGGCGAGCAGGAATTCGGTTTCGATTTCCAGGCTTAACCTGCGGATTTGGTTGGCTTCTTCCAGTGTGGTTTGGACAGTGGTGCGCAGGCTCTGCAAACTCTGAAAACCAATCGCCGCGATCACCGAGGCTAAAAACAGCATCAGCCCAAACCCCAACCCAAGTTGCGATCGAATGGAGCCGAAAATTCGACGAGGCTTTTTTGGTCTTTTAGATGATCTCATAATTCAATCCTTTTAAGATAGCTGGCTTTACATAAACAGGGGTTTGGGGTGGAGAATAATTTGTAAAAATTATTGACCGCGGCTCGCCATAATATCGTTCCAGACGTCGGTATAGAGAGCGTTTTCTAGCCCGAGATCAACATTAAAGAACATCCGCGCGCGTACTTCTGCCGGTGGGTACAAGCCTGGATTGTTGAGATCTTCCGCGTTCAAGAAAGGAATCGCAGCCTGATTAGGGGAAGCGTAGTGGAGGTAGTTTGACAAAGCAGCGCCCACTTCTGGTTCGAGGAGGTAATTCATGAACTTTTCAGCATTCTCTTTGTGAGGAGCGCTGGCGAGCAGGCAAAGATTGTCAGACCAGGTTATCGCGCCCTCCTCCGGGATCACATAGCGGAGATCCGGGTTTTCAGCCATAACTAGAAAAATGTCGCCATTATATTCCAACGCGATATCAACCTCGCCGGCGGCCAACAGGTCCTGTCCGTTATCGGAGGCAAAGGCGGCAATATGATCAGCGTGAGATTTCAGAAATTCAGCCGCTTCGTTGATTTTTATCTGGTCGGTTGTATTTGGGCTATGCCCCAGGTAGAGCAATATGGCGCCAAGTGACTCTCGAGGGTCTTCAAGCATCGAAACCCGGCCTGCGAACGCCGGATCAAAAACATCACTCCAACCATGGATTTCCCTGCCGGTTGCTTTGATGTTGTATCCGATCCCTGTCGATCCCCATTGATACGGGATGCAATAACGATTGCCAGGATCGTAGGCTGGATTGATGAAGGCGGGGGCAATATTACCGAAGTTGGGGATATTTGCTCTGTCCAGCGATCCGAGCTTGGAATCATTGCGCAAGGTTGTGACTGCGTAGTCTGTGGGCACAACCAGATCATACTCAACGGGCCCGGCATTAAGCACATCGATCAACTCTTCATTACCGGTATAGGTTGAGTAATTGACCGTAATACCGTATTCTTCTTCAAAGTTGGTCAATATGGTCTCGTCCATATATTCCGTCCAATTGTAGATATTGAGCACGTTGTCCTCTGCAACTGGGGCTGCTTCCGTTACGGGTTGCGGGGCGGGTGTGGATTTGGGCGCGCAGGCCGAAACCAAGACGACAAGGGCCAAAAACAAATATCGAAATAAATTATTAGATTTGTTCATTGCGGTTGCTCCTTTTTGATCGGTTAATCCTACTTGTCTTTTCATACCAAACGCTTCAAGGATAATTGCAAAATATGCGGATATTTTATTTGTCATTTTCAACTCGCTTATTAATCCTGCCAATCTCAATTAGAAGAATTAAATCTCATTTGAGGTTCAAACGTTTACTGCACTTAATAGCTTGTTTGGCGTAATAGGCAGGGTGAGCGTGAAGAGGGAGCCTTTACCCAGCTCGCTTTCAACACGAATATGCCCATTGTGCTGCTCAGAAATTGACTTGACGATTGCCAATCCCAGGCCATTGCCTTCGATGCCCTTGACAGATTCATTGTAAACCCGGTAAAAGCGGTCAAAAACGAATGGCAGGTCTTCGGCTGGAATGCCGTAGCCGGAATCTTTTACGCAGATGAGCGCCTCAGCAAGGCTTTTCTCAACAGATAGATCTATGGCGCCTGTTTCAGGTGTGAATTTAATGGCATTGCCAACCAGGTTTCGCAAGGCTTGCTTTAATTGAAGCAAATCCCCCAGCACCACGAGCTCGTCTTTTCCCTGGGTGAGTTGCAGCTTCTGTCTTTTAATTTGTGCCTGTGGTTGAAACTCATCCACGATCTCTTTAACGAGGTTATTCAGATCCACACTTTCCCTTTTTAGTTCTATACCCATATCTATTTTTGCGAATTGAAGCAGGTTTTGGACCAGTTCGTTCATATTTTCAGATGCGGATTGGATCTGTTTTACGAATCCCAGCTGGGCTTGATTAAGCGGCCCGGCCTTCGGCAGGAGATCGGTGAATCCCATAATGATACCGATTGGGTTTTTCAAATCATGTGTGGTGGTGGATAAGAATTCATTCTTTACCCGTTCGAGGGTTTTGAACAAAGTTACATCGTGCAAAATGACGACACATCCACCTTCATCGATGGGGGTGATCAATACAGAGAATGTGCGTTGGTCGGGCCATGCAACCTCGCCGGATTTGGCCATGTTGGATTCACGCGCCTCATCCAGCAGTTTGATCAATGTGTCATAGCCCCTGACGCGGGCAAGGGGTTGGCCTAATTTCGCCTCATAATCTGTGAACAATTTTTCCCCGGCTGGGTTTAATAATACAAGCCGTCCATCCTGGTCTAACAACAGGATCGCCTCGGCCGCATGTTGTAGTACAGCGGCAAGTTTTCTTTGTTCCTGAGCCATATTTGAATATAAGCGCGCATTTTCGATGGCAATTGCCGCCTGGCTTGCAATGGCTTGCAGGAGCAGGAGGTGTTCCGATTCAAAATATCCGGCCTGTTCGTGCGCCAGTACCAACAATCCAAGCAGGCTGTTGCGCTCAAACATAGGGACAATGACAGCTGAATTAAGCTTATTCATTTCACCTGCCTGCCAGCGTACATCGTTGCGGGTATCGCTAATAACCAAACCCTGATGAGTCTCTGCAATGGTTGCGAAAATTTCATCAAGTTTCGGAATTTCCATTTCGATCTCAGAGGTTGAAAAACTTTTTTTCAATTGAGTATTATCCGCATTCGTAACCAGGATGGATCCAGAAATGGCTCCCAGGGTTTCCACGGAACGGCGAAGCACAATGGTAAGTAATTCATTGGTATCGGTGTGAGCGCCCAGTTCTTTTCCGATCTCGTATAAAAGATTTAACTCACGATTACGGCTGCGGATTATATCTTCCGCCTCTTTCACGCGTAATTTTGTGCGAATACGCGCCATCAGTTCATGACGGTCAAAGGGTTTGGTGACATAATCGTCCGCGCCCAGGTTCAAGCCAAATTGCACCTCGGATGGGTCAAGGCGCGCGGCAGTTAAGATGATGACGGGGATGAACTGTACGAGAGGATCGTCGCGAATCTCGCCCAGGACCGTGAAGCCGTCTTTGTGAGGCATATTTATATCCAACAGAACCAGGTCCGGCAATTCTGCGCGCACTTTTTCCAGTGTTTCCAAACCATTCACGGCGGTCACGATCTCATAGCCTTCGAAATCCAGATAGCGGATTAATAAAGTAATGTTGTCGGGTTTGTCATCGGCCACGAGGATCTTTAATTTTTTCCTGCTTGGCGCTATTGGCTTTTTGGGCTGGCTGGTGAGTTTCATTTCTTCAATGGCTTTGGTAGCGATCTGGCAAATACGCTCCGGGCGTATCGGCTTCACGACCACTTCATTCACCTTCAAACGTTGGGCTGTAACTTTCAGCCCCGGCACATCATAGGCAGTGACGAGATAAGTATAGGATGGCCGCCCGCCCGGGTGATTTTGCAGTTTTTCGATCAATTCCAGCCCGGTCATTTCCGGCATGATCATGTCTGTAAATAAAATATCCACCCCGCTTGTTTTCACTTTATCAAGCGCGTCCTTTCCACTGGATGCTGAGATCACTTCCACGCCTGCACCGAGTTGGGCAAGCGCGCGTGCCAGCGTAGACGCCGTGTTTGGGTGATCATCAACTACAAGGATGCGGACTGGGTTTGTCGTGGAGGTAAGCGCTTGTGTATTCATAGCTCCTATTTTCAACTAGAAAAGGGTTTGAAACGATGGGGATATGGCGATGAAAGTTGGCATAAGTTGGTAAAACAAACTCGCCCTTGAGGGTTGGTTTTTCCCAAATGGGCAGAATCAACTTTGGGGGTTAATCAGCCACCAGGCGATAGCCCGTCCCGCGCATGTTGATCAAAAAAGAAGGGTTGTGGGTTTCTTTTTCAATGGCTTGCCGTAATTGATGGATATGCCATTTGGTGAGTTCCTGCGCCTCACGGCCGTCCGCCTCGTAGCCCTGCGCCTCTGCAACCAGGGTTTGATAATTTACAACATTTGGAGCGTGACGCGCCAACACAACCAGATAATCAAAGGAAGTGGGTGGGAGGTTTATGGTTTCTTCATTAATGATCAGGCAGCGTTTGTGCAGGTCCAGTATAAGGATGCCTCTTTTAATAAAGCGCTCTTTATTTGAACTGCTTTGCGGCAAGAGGTCGATTTGACCGGCCGGGGTTGTCTCAAGGGCTTTGAGTTCAGCCTGAAGGGATTCCATCTGCAGGGTGATCTCGTGTTTGCGGTTTTCCTTTTTTTGATTAGCAAGGATGGTTTGTGCGCGTTCAATGATCGCCTGCGGTTTGAGCGGTTTTAGCAGGTAATCTGTGGCGCCATGTCTCAAAGCTTCCACGGCCGAATTCAGATCAGGCTGTGCTGTAAATAAAACAACCGCCAGGGTTGGATAGCCGGCATGGATGAGCTTGAGAACTTCAAGCCCTGTCAGACCGGGCATGCGCAGATCCATGAAGACCATGTCAAAATTATTGGTCTTTAAAAAATCCAATCCCTGTTCGCCGTTTTCAGCGGTTGTTACTTCAAAACCGGTTTGTTGAAGAACCCGCGCCAAGGTTTTCCGCAAAGTTGCTTCGTCATCTATGATGAGAATACGTCCGCTATTGTTCATTTGATCTCTTTGCTTTGAACCGGCAGCCAGACTTTGAAGGTTGATCCGCGTTCCGGATTATTCTGCGCTGTAATGCGTCCGCGGTGTTTTGTCACGATATCATATGAGATCGTAAGGCCGAGTCCGGTTCCTTTTTGTTTATCTGTAACAAACGCCTCAAAAATATTTGGCAGAATGGCGGGTGATATTCCCGTGCCCGTATCAATAACGGTCAGCACAACTTCACTCTGATCTTCCGATAATTTTGTTTCAATGGATAATTTTCCGCCGTCAGCCATGGCTTCGACCGCGTTCATGAATAAATTAAGAATCACCTGGCGGATCTGATCCGAATGCGCCAGAATGGGCGGCAGATCAGAGTTTGGTTGAAATTCAAAAATGACCTGGTTTTGGCGCAGATGAGGTGAAATCAGGGTGTGCACATCCTCGACAATGCTGTTTACCTGCGTCATGCGGAAGTCTTCGGTTTGAACGGGGCGGTAGGTGGCGCGTAATTGTGCGATCATATTTGCCATGCGTTCCGATTCTGCCAGCACAATATCCAAATCTTGTTTTCCCTGCAGGGAAATGCCTTTTTCCTCTTTCAATAAGAAAAGTGCGTTTTGAATGGCCTGGATCGGATTGTTCAATTCATGCGATACAGAGGCGAGCAGCCGTCCCATGACTGCGAGGCGTTCATTTTGCACCAGCTGATTGCGGATGGCTTTTTCCTGTTTTAGGGAAATCTGTAAATCTTCATATAGTTCCGCTTTTTGCAGCGCCACGGCCAGTTGATCTGCCACCGCGCTGACGAGTTGAATATCGCGCTGGGTCAGATACCCTGGCGGGACCTGTTGAATATCCAACACCCCGAAGATACGTCCGCCTATTTTGACGGGTACCGCCAATTCCGATTTTGTGTCTGGCAGAAATGGGTTTCGAGCAAAAAAATGCACATTTTCAACGTCGTTGGTAAAGAAAGGGTCGCCGGTTTCTGCGGCATAGCCTTCAATCCCGTCCCCGGCGTACAGGCGATGCCCGGCCTTTTTTAATGCGCGTCCGATCTCACCGCTTCCTTCTGCCAAAACGATGTCGTCGGTATCGGGTTCAATAATATAGATCTGAACGTGATAATATCCGAAATTTTTCTGCAAGAGTTCAACGGTATCCTGCAGGAGCTTGTCTGTTTCAATGGATGCGACCAGCCCCTGATTTACACGATAAAGCGCGTTCACTTCCTTTAACGTTTGTTGAATGTTTTCGAGCAAATTCGCATTCTCAATCGCAATGGCTGCCTGGGTTCCCAACGCAATTAATAAACGGTTTTCATCCTCAGTGAAGGCGCCGATCAATCTGCTTTGTACGCTGATGGTTCCCAGAATCCGTTCTCCGCTTTGTACCGCTGCCACCATGAGCGAGCGGTAGGAAGGCAGTGAGGCGGATGTAAGAAAGCGCGGATCAGTTGAAATATCTGCGATGTTGATCGCTTCTCCGCTTACGATAACCTGCCCCGCCACACCCGTGTTGGGACGTATATTCAGGAGGTTTGAGTCTACATTGTCGCTCGGATAGCCGATCACCGCTTTCGGGGTTAGGGTTTGTTTTTCTTCATCCAATAGATGAATTACGGCTTGCTCGGTGGCAGGGATCAATTCTTTCGCAGAGGAAACGATCAATTGCAGGACTGTTTGTAGACCAATCCGCTCAGTTTCGCTCAGGGTGCGCATGATTCTTGCCAGGGCGCTTGATTCTCGCAGGCGTTGTTGGATTTCGGAATCCTGTTGAACGTTTTGCAGGGCGAGAGCAATCTGTTGCCCGCCTTGTTCAGCCTGATTAATCTCTTCAGGCAAAAACTTCCGCGAAGTATTGTAGGCGAGCAGCATGATGCCCAGTTTATGTTCTCTTGCTAATAAAGGTATGCAAAGCACGGATTGGATGGAAAGCCCAAAGTTCTTGAAAAGAGTGATATTTAATGGGTCTTGCAGATTTGCCTTGTTGTCAAGGATCAGCGCCTGTTCGGTTTTCAATACTGAATCGGTTATTTCTGATTGGCCGGCTTCTAATTTAATGCTAATTGACGATGGGTCAAATGGTGAAGTGGATGCCGCCAGGATCGCCTGTGCCTGTGTCTTATCCCAGCGTAAGAAATACCCATGATCCGCTACAAATAAATTTACAAGGTGTGTGGTGAGATCATAATATTTATCTGAGGGGGTTTTAGGATTTAAGATGTTGTTGGTTGCGATCTTGAGCAAGATAAGATATCGCTCGCGTGAGCGTAGTTCAGTCTCAATCTGCGCACTCTCACTTAATATTGAATGCAGATTCCCGAAAACCAATCCAATGGCCAGGATTAAAGAATTCCCGAGCATGGATGTATTAAGCCAAACCTGCCATCCATTTGGTATCGCGATTTTATAAAGTACGGCATTCAAAAGAATGAAGAAAAAACCGGATAACACCCCCGCTTTATTTCCGAAAAGCCAGCCTGCGAGCATTACCGGCACGGCAACCAGAGGCGCTGAAATTATGCCATAACGATTTGTGATCGGAATAAAAGTAATCACATAAAGAATTGTAAAAAACAGAATAACACCCGCTTTAAGAATGGGCGGACTTTCTATCATAAGCAAAGGTCTGACTGTTTTTATTCCACTGGAGTTGGAGGCGTTCATGTTTTAATTTTGCGCGAAATGGCAGGGTTTCTCCTTAATGAATATTGGGTGGGCATTTTCAAGACAGGAAAATAGAAAGCCGTTAGGTCAGCGAAAAATCCCCCTTATAAGTGGATGAAATACTATGGAATGGTTTCATCCTGTGTATTTTAACCTCCCTGAACTCGTAAAGCTAATTTAGCAATCGCTTTGTAACAGTCAAATTTGGGCCTCAAATCTACGAAAGTCTATGCTGGAAAGGGGGGGTTCAACATTAATTCCTTGTAACAGAGGCCATTGGAGGGGCTGGGCAGATAAATAGGAGGGGAGCGAAATTTTTATGTCATCCGCTCCTCTCCTAATTTATCGTGTTAAGATTTTCGACCTTGAAGAATGACATCGCTCCCCGCGGCGCAATTCTTGCAAATGAGCAAATATCTTTAAAGGTCCGATTATCGTTATTTGGCGTATTCAGTTGAGCGCGTTTCGCGAATGACTGTTACGCGGATCTGGCCGGGATATTGCATGGTCTCTTCGATCTTCTTGGCAATATCGCGCGCCAGTCTGGCAGAGGACAGGTCGTCAATTTCATCGGGCTTGACG
>JANODZ010000477.1:0-3761 GCA_031412935.1 Anaerolineales bacterium | reverse complement strand
ATGAGCCGGTGAAGGTCACACCGTCCACTTCGGGGCTGTCTACCAGCGCCTGACCCAGTGTGGATCCGGGACCTGTGACGAAGTTCAAGACGCCATCTGGAATGCCCGCATCACGGAAGCAATCGATCAGCAGGCGCACGATCCACGCGGTATCAGAAGCAGGCTTTACCACAACCGTGTTACCCGCCACCAACGCAGCGCCCATCGGGCCGCCGGTTAAAGCAAATGGGAAGTTGAATGGGGAAACGACAAGCCAGACTCCATAAGGGCGAAGCACAGAAAAATTACTTGCCTCGTAACCCACGAGCGGATCTTTGCCCATTTCAACGACGTAGCCATTGTTCTTTTCCATTTGAAAGCAGGAATAGTAAATGAGATCGGCAGTTTCCTGCACATCGCCTAAAGATTCCATGCGGTTCTTGCCGACTTCCACTGCCATGGCCGCGCTTAATTCAAAAATGCGTTCCTCAACTAAAGAAGCTCCCTTGCGGATAATTTCAACGCGCTTCTGCCACGGCGTATGACTCCAGGCCGGGAAAGCCTTGCGAGCCGCAGCCATGGCGGACTGTGCATGTTGGGCATTTCCTTTTTGCATTTTCGCAAGCACCCAATCGGTATTGACGGGGGAATGGTCGTCGAATTTTTCATCGGCATTCACTTCCTTGCCATCGATGAACATGCCAAATTCCCGCCCCATATTCTGCTTAAGTTTTTCGACAGCTTTATCGAAGCCGCTGTGCAGCTCTTCGGGTGGGTTGAACATGGTTGCGTATGTGAGTTTAAAATCTGCCATTGCAAGTCTCCTTATTTAGTTGTGTAGTGTTGTAGTTACCTAGTTTCTTAGTTGTGTATTAACCATCCAGCTACAAAACTAACCAAACTATCCAACTAGACTCAGTATAGCGCAGGATTTTACAACCGTCAAAGTAAAGAAGCTATTCATCTTTTTTGCAGGTTCCCGCCTAAGAGTTGTATGAGAAGATGTAAGAAGGATTGAAAACAAGTTATCATTTTATAATAAATATGAGAAGGAGAAATTCCATGAGATTTCGTTACTTTTTTGTTCGGCCTCGCACCGCTTATTATGTTTTCATAGGCGCAATTGCATTTGCGCTTTCGTCCTGCGCCACAGCTGCCACTAGCGTGCCTGTTCTGCCGGTTGAGGTACAACCTTTGCCGGCTACTGCTGCCCCAGCGGATTTGTCTACTGCGGTCAACCTTCAACCGACGGCTGTTCCAGCGACGCAAGTGATCGAGGTTCAAGCTGTAGCCACTTCTCGCGGTCCCAATCTGGAGGCCACTGACCCTGCGACTGTCAATTTGGCTGCAGGTCAATTACAACTGGTGGAATTCTTCCGCTTTACCTGAAGTACCTGCCGCGCAATGGCGCCCATGGTTCATGGGCTTGAAGCAGAGTATTATGGTAAAGTCAAATTTACATATCTAGACGCGGACGATTCCCGCACAGACGGTTTTCAGCGCGCGCTTGGTTTTTATTATCAACCTGAGTTTTATTTGCTGGATGCCAACGGAAACTTATTAAAAAAGCTGGTCGGGTTTGTTTCACAGGAAGAATTTGCGGCAGAGTTCGCAAAATACATTCAATAAAAAGTGTCCGATTGATTATTCCGATATAGGCTTGACGATCGTAGTTGAGCCTATATTAATTTTAATGCTATAATTTTTTTACGCATCTATCGGCTTGTTGCGGTCGAAAAACATTGCGGCGAAAAGTGTGCCTGCTTGTTACTAGTAAGGATTATGCAATAAATGGATATTTGGATAAACATTTTGGTTTTCATTATTGGGTTGGTCGTGGTTGTGTTGACCATTTTTTCTGCGCTTTCCACATTTGTACTGACACGCGCCGCGCGCAGTCAATTGAACCGACTGGTCTTCGGCATCATGCGCCGAATATTTGAAATTATCCTTCGATTTACACGTACTTATGAACAGCGCGACCAGATCATGGCGTATTATTCGCCGATCAGTTTGATCATGCTTGTGCCGGTTTGGTACGCGTTGATCCTGACAGGCTACGCCGCCATGTATTGGTCGCTTGGAGTTGGGGAGTGGTTCGCAGACATCCGTTACAGCGGCTCGTCCTTGCTGACACTTGGCTTTGCCACCTATGATAATCCATATATTACGCTCCTGTCCTTTACCGAAGCGTTAATTGGATTAATTCTCGTAGCGTTGCTGATGGCATATTTGCCCACCATGTATGCCGCCTTTTCGAGGCGTGAGCAGGCTGTCAGTTTATTGGAAGTGCGCGCCGGGAATCCGCCTTCCGCTTTGGAGATGCTCCTGCGATTCAATCGCATTCACGGTTTGGATAAATTAAGCGATACCTGGAGAACGTGGGAGGCCTGGTTTGCCGATGTAGAAGAAAGTCATACCACTCTGCCGGCGCTGGTCTTCTTCCGCTCGCCGCGTTCCGATAATTCATGGGTTACTTCCGCAGGAGCAGTATTAGATACAGCCTCATTAACTCTTTCTTCCATTGATATTCCCTACGACCCCTCTGCTGCGTTAAATATTCGCGCGGGCTTTCTGGCTTTACGGCGCATTGCCAATTATTTTGACATTCCCAACCCGCAAAACCCGCAATATCCAACAGACCCGATCAGTATCTCACGTCAAGAATTTGACGAAACATTAACCAAACTGGCGGATGCTGGCTTGCCGATCAAACCTGACCGTGATCAGGCGTGGAAAGACTTTGCAGGCTGGCGCGTCAACTATGACAGAGTTCTGCTTGTCTTATGCACATTAGTGATGGCTCCTCAGGCTCCCTGGTCAAGCGATCGTGCCCCGAAATTCAAGATGCCCCCGTTATTCTTGAAAAAGAAGAAACATATTTAAATGTAAACAGCGCAGACTAAAAGTCTGCGCTGTTTTTAATCAAAAACTTGTCCTATCTATGAAGCGCTATTCTTTGCGTCTGAGATGGCCTTCTTCGTGTTAACAAAAGGTAGAAGAATTAATCCGATTACGAAAAATGCAATTAAGGAGAATATGGCAATTCGCAAATTTCCGAACAAGGTTACTGCCAGGCCAAATACAAGAGTTCCCAGCCATGATGTGCCGCGTTCACTGATTTCATATATCGAGAAGAATTCAGCCTCCTTGCTTTTAGGGATCATCTGGGCGAATAAACTGCGGCTGATGGCTTGCGATCCGCCAAGTACAATCGCAATACACGCGCCAAGAACAAAGAACTCGGCAGTAGCGCTTTCGCCTTTCATGCCGCCATAAGCATAGGTAACAACGCCAGCCCATATGACAAGGCTGACAAGGATTGCTTGTTTTGCGCCGATCCATTTGGCAAGTTTGCCCCAAAGGAGGGCTCCCCCAAATGCTACAAATTGGATCATGAGAATCACCGCAATCAGGATATCCTGAGATAACCCCAAACCGCCGACCAGTATTGGCTCAGCCGCAAAAGTGGATGCCACTGCGATCACAGTTTGAATTCCATCGTTGTAAATCAAATAAGCTATTAAGTATTTTGATGTTTCAGGCAGGGTCTTTGCTTTGCGACGCAGGAAAATAACCAGCATGATAATGGGTCCAAACATTGGGATCAAAAGTGGCAGGATGGCGAGTTCCAACGGCAATTGTTGAACCGTCATAAATTTAACGACCGATGGCGCAATGAGAGGTCCCCATACAAAAATTGCTAGTGGTGAGAGCAAAAGAGTCGCGATCAACTTTGGCGGCGTTTCCATGGTTTCAGAGAGCTGCTTGAAGGCAACACT
>JANODZ010000476.1:0-1774 GCA_031412935.1 Anaerolineales bacterium | reverse complement strand
AGCAGGAACAACTACCGCGTTGGTATCTAGCTTTATAAACACCTGGCTGTTCCCAGACTTGCCCCTTTATTTGGATTGGTCATCCATATTTTTTGTATGGGGTATGTGGGCTGTGTTAGGCGGGATATTAGCCGGGATAGCTGCGTTTTCCTCCGAAGGCTGGAAGAGCATTCTACTTTCTGCATTCTGCATGACCTTAACGATCCTTATTTTCAATGTGTTGCAAAGTTCATTGAGCCCCTGGTTGAATGTGGTCGTTCTCGTTGGATTATCACTTCCCTTTACGGCCATGATGATCCCGCTGGCTTTCCTCTTTTTCTGGCTTGCGCGCCGTTTCGTCCATGCAATATCTGCGAGAGGCTGGACGCGCGTTAAGATTTATTCTGTAAATTTTATCGTTATTCTTGTAATTGGCACTCTGCCTGGTTTGTATGCAAAAATGAACGCAAGAGCTGAACGGGGCGTTCGCATCATTCATAGAATATTGCAGGATGCCGCGCAAGCATCTTCGCCTGATGGGTTTCCAAAATCCCTTTTGAAGACAGAGGGTTTTGCCGATCATAAGGACCAATCCTATACTATAAGCCAGTCTCCATCTGCGTATTCAACGGTCGGCGTGGATGTCACCGCGCATTATGCCGATGGCTATACTATTTTGTGCACCATTGTCTTGTATCCCGGAAGTGATCCTTCGATATACCCCTGCAAAGGTCAAGCGCCGTAGTTATTTCCCCGCCAACTCCATGATCAATGTATCAAGAGCCAGGTCTAAAGTGATCTGGCTTGTTTTGACTCTTTCGTCGATCACGAGCAATCTGCGATAAATATTTTCAAGCGAGTCAATTGTAAATCGATTCGCCTGACCAGTTGTTTTTTCTGCAACAAATGGATGCACGCCCAGCGCGCGCGCCACGTCATCTTTGTTTCCGCGTCCATCCAAAATTTCACGCGCCTGAATCAATAACCTGAATTGACGTACGACCATGCCCCACAATGCAAAGCCGTCTTCATTTTCAAGCAGGCGATGTAAAAGTTTTTGCGCCACTTTCCCATTTCCCTGTGACAAGGCATCGACAAACTCAAACACGCTTTGCTGGGAGGTGACGATGCAAACCGCTTCTACATCGGACCCTAGAACGGGTCTTGCCCAATTGACATAGGCCAGCAGTTTGGCAATTTCAATCCCCGCCTGACGAGTATCCACGCCGACCATTTCGGCAAGTTTGGCGGCGGCGGCGGGGTCGATCTTTCCATCCTGTTTCTTCGCTTCATTCACGATCCAGCCTGCCATGTCTCTTTGTTTCGGCAGCAGAAAGGCCTGCGTTTTGATGGTTTCTGTATTCTTGCCCGCCCATTTCATCAGCCAGTGCTTCCCGGCTTCTTTCGGTTCCATCAACTCGTGCATCACAAGCCGCGCAGACTCCGGGACTTTGCTGATGTATTCCTGAAATTTTTTGCGTGTGGCGGGGTTGTTATATTTTGCCGATGGGTTGGCGAGGATCACCAGCCGTTTCGGCGCAAGGAACGGCATGGCATTGACTGCGTTATTTAACTCATCCTCGCTCATACTGCGAGCTTCAAGATATGCTGTGTTCATTCCAGCAGTGGTAGAGTCGCTGAAATCAGACTCAAAGTCTTTGAGCCTGCGCGTGATGGCAAATTCGTCGTTGCCGTAGAGGATGAAGATGTTCATGGAAAGGATGAATTATGAAGGATGAAGAGGACATGTCATTACGAGGAACGAAGCAATCTCTTTTCAAACGGAGGCTGCTTC
>JANODZ010000475.1:0-3719 GCA_031412935.1 Anaerolineales bacterium | reverse complement strand
CCAAATTGACGCGCCTCCCTCACCGGAAGATGCACGCTCGTGGCGGGCGGCACTAATGAATCTGGGCGGCGGCATGGAACGCATACTCATTAATCTCGATGCTCATCCAGACCGGACACTTGGCGCGCGTGCCATGGATTGTACAGTGATCGCGCACGAGAAAACTGCAAATACTTTCCGCACGCGGCCAAATACATTTAAGGCACAAGGTGAAGAAACCGGCTCCGATTGGGAATCCATCTCCGGATTGGGCAGTGTACGTTGGGCTCCTCCTGAAATTTCTTTTCTCGATCAAATGACCCTGCACTGGAGCGATGCGCCTGTTTTGTTGGAACATTATGCGGGTCCATCCAGCGGTTCCATTTGGGTACATTTGCCTGTGGAAAAAATTGTTTTTGTTGGTGACGCGGTGCTTAAAAACCAGCCCCCCTTCTTTGCGGGTGCGAACCTCAGCGACTGGATTTCTGCGCTAAACTATTTGCTAACCCCCGCCTTTAAAGGATACACCATCATCAGCAGCCGCGGTGGTGTGGTAACTACAAATATTGTAAAGACCCAGCTTGACTTTTTAAAGCATGCCGATGATAAGTTGAAAAAAGTTACAACTAAAAAACCGAAACCTGCGGCGACTGAAAAACTGGTCGTTGCACTAATGCAATGGTTCAAGTCCCCGGCAGCGCGCCAAAAACAATTTGCCCAACGCCTGCGCTATGGATTGCTTCATTACAGTTCGCGCCCGAATCATGCGTCTGGTCAGTTTAACGAGGACTCATAATTTTGTCTCAACCCATCTTTGAGTTGACCCGCGGCCATATAGCAGAATCAACACACTTCGGTTCCATTTCAATTGTCGATTCAACCGGCAAACTTTTACATTTTTATGGCGACCCGCACGAGGTCGCTTTTTTGCGATCATCTGCCAAGCCTTTTCAAGCGCTGCCTTTTGTAGAGCGCGGGGGCGTGGAGCATTTCAATTTCACTCAAAGTGAACTTTCCATCTCGTGTGCCTCGCATGAGACAGCGCAAATGCATTTGGATACGGTTAAGGCAATGCAGGCGAAAATCGGAATTCAAGAAAATGATCTGCAATGTGGAGTGCATCTGCCCGGTGACGCATCCAAGTTAAGGATGGTCATTCAACAAAACATAACCCTCACACCCAATTTTAATAATTGCTCAGGCAAACATACCGCCATGCTGGCGCACGCCAAAATGCGCGGTCTCCCCTTAAAGGATTATCTTGACCCCGCTCATCCCGTTCAACAGGATATTCTTGCCGCATTTTCAGATATGTGTGGAATTGAAAAAGAAAAGGTTGAGTTGGGCATTGACGGTTGCTCCGCGCCGAATTTTGCGGTTCCGCTCTTGAACGCGGCTCTGGGTATGGCACATCTATGTGACCCGCGTGCTTTTAGCGATGCGCGTGCGTCTGCTTGCAGGAAAATCACCTCCGCCATGACCGCTTACCCTGAAATGATCAGCAACCACGGCGAGTTTGATTGTGAATTAATGAAAGTTGGCGCAGGCCGGGTAATTACCAAACGCGGCGCTGAGGGCTTTCAGATCATTGGGTTAATGCCCGCTGTGTATGGAGAGAACGGCGTTGGAATTGCCTTCAAGATATCAGACGGGGATTCTTCGCGCATGAACGATAATTTGGAATCCAGCACGCGTGTTCGTCCCGCCATAACCCTTGAAATTTTACGTCAGTTAAAGGTTCTGAATGAATCACAATTACAGACTCTGGCAAAATTTGGTCCCACAAAACAGATCAAAAATCATCGCGGAATATTGACAGGCGAATCTCACCCGATCTTTCAACTTGTATGAATCATCTTGAAGACCCATTCATTAAATCTCTTATCGCCCGGCTAAATCAGCCGGGCGTTGTGGCTCTCGCCCTTGTGGGTAGTTATGCGCGCGGGCAGAATACACAATACAGCGATGTAGATGTCGATATCTTCGTTGAATTCCTTCCACCTGCATCATCCTATACACTTCGATATGTGATCCGCTATGAAGAATCTTAAAGCGCGCGCGCTCAAAGTTCATAAAACCCTGCTTGAAGTTTTTGGTGAGCCCATCTGGCGTACTCCATTGCCAGCCATGGATGAACTGGTTTCCACCATACTTTCGCAAAATACAAATGACGTGAACCGTGACCGCGGCTTTAATGCATTGCGCGCAAAATTTCCAACATGGGAAGCTGTACGCGATGCGCAGGCTGGGGATGTGATCGCTGCGATCAAACCTGCAGGACTCGCGAATCAAAAGGGGCCGCGGATTCAACAAGTCCTGCGCGCCATCACCTCAGAACGCGGCTCGCTCAACCTGGATTTTTTAGCGGGTCTGCCCATCGAGGAAGCACGCGCCTGGCTGACAAAGTTCAATGGTGTGGGTCCGAAGACAGCCGCAATCGTTTTATGCTTTTAATTGAACATGCCCGCTTTTCCAGTGGACACGCATATCTACCGGGTCAGCGGGCGGATCGGTCTACGCCCCGCGAAGATGACCGTGGAGCAGGCGCATCCACATTTAGAATCTGTCTTTCCGCCTGAAACTTATTACGCCGCCCATTTAAATATTATTCGCCTGGGGCGCAAGATCTGCGGTGCCCGCAAACCCAATTGCCCACAATGCCCGATCCTTAAGTTGTGTGATTATCAAGAGAAGACAAAGTAAGGTTGGTAAGAAAAAAATGGAATCTCCTCCGGTTAGTGTCGCTTTAGAAAAACTTGGTATTTTGCATTCGGTATTCCGCCACGAGAGTCCCGTCAACTCGTTTGAGCAGGCCGCGAGTGAGCGTGGGCAAAAACCTGAACAAGTTGTGCGCAGTATATTATTTCGCATTGCAGAAGATGAATTTATAATGGTGCTGGTCGCTGGACCCGCTCAAGTTTCGTGGAAACTCCTGCGCAAGCATCTTGGCCGTTCGCGCATATCGATGGCGACGGAGGATGAAGTGCTCACGGTGACGGGCTACCGCATCGGGACGGTCGGTCCCTTCGGATTGCCGAATCAGCTCACAGTTGTGATCGATGCGAGCGTGATGTTGGAGGAGGAAGTGTCGATTGGGTCGGGGATGCGAAATACGGCGATCATCCTAAAGAGCGCAGACCTGCGTCACGCATTAAAGAATGCCGTGGTAGTATCATTGACTAAATCTGATTAAAAGGTGAACGAGTGTTGCGAAAGCGGCGATCAACTTAAGACTTTATTATTTTGGAGAATTTCATGCTGACCTATAAACAACGCACGCTTAATTATTTAGAGATCGAGTGGGCAACTTATATTGAAAGATTTAATCGCTGGCCTGTTGAAGAGAGGATGAAGCGGGTCAGTGCGCAGGGTTATAAACAGTTTCGCGATATGCTGGCGCATGTGCTGGGCTGGTGGGAGGAGGCCGCGCCGATCATCCTTGCCATTGCTGAAGAGCGCGAATATGCGCGGAAAAAATATGATTTTGATGCGTTCAATGCTGAGGCTGTGGAAAAGTATAAGGCCTGGGACGAAGCTGAGTTTCTTGATCATTTTGAGAAAACGCGCCAGAAAATCGCGGCAGACTTAAAATCCATGAATGAAACGGCATGGGAGAATCCGCGAGTGCGCTCATGGGTTAATGGTATTTTTATTCATCACGCGCGTGAGCATCTTGTTGCCGCCAGTCGTTTTCTTATTTTGGATACGCTTGAAAATGAATGGAATACTTATGTTGAGGA
>JANODZ010000474.1:0-6205 GCA_031412935.1 Anaerolineales bacterium | reverse complement strand
GTGAGGGAGTCGTCACTCGACCAAGTGCTTCTATTGGACACGAAGGCATAAATGGCTTGAACATAACTATCATCAGGCGCAAGAGCAACTGCCTGCTCAGCAGATTCGAGAGCCTCATCCAGCCGGGTCTTCGTCTCCGCTTCGCTCAGAAGCATTGCGGATGAATAGGCTTGAATCCGCGCGAGGTCCGCTAATAATTTAGCGTTAGTGGGATCCACTTTTACGGCTTCACGATAGGATGTAATGGCGCCGATTACAGGTTTTCCGTTGAAATCAACAAAGTCGTTCAATTGGCCGGCGTTAAATTTGGCGTCCCCTTCGAGCGCATACGAAACCGCAAAGCGTGTGGGTGTGGGAGTAGGTTGAAAAGGTTGTTTGATTTCGCCAGTATTCAGAGAGCGGATCAGCCAAATTAAGACGAGGATCAAAGTGATCCAAAAGAACATGCGATAAACGTTGGATTCACCCCGTCGCCGAAAGATGTCACGCTTTTTATAAATGTTCATGGTGTGGGTGTGAGGGTCTCACCCGGCAAAGTCACTGCCGGGGAAACAGGAGCAGTCCCGGTTGAGGCAGGAGGCGGAACTGGCGTCTGCTTAAGATTTTGCTCGCAGCGAGTGAGAATCGCGTTTGCGTTTTGCACAGCATTTTCATCGGCTGGAATGCGTTCAAATATCGTACGCGCGATTTCCAACGCTTCACTACATTTATTAGTTTTGGCAAGCGCAAGACCGTACATATAATAATATTCTGCAATATAGACATCATTGGGCACGAGGGGCCGCGCTTCGATCTGTTTGCCGTCTGTTGTAAAACCACCATTGACCACATAGCCGAACTCCACAATGGCCTCGCTGAAATAGAAATTAACATAGTACATCACACCGAGATTGCCGCGGAAAGTTGTATTAGTAGGGTCATTATCCACAGCCTGTTTGGCATATTGCTGGGCTGTTCCATACTGACCCTCCTGGGCGTAGGTACGCGAGGTTAGATAATAAGGCATCGGATCTTGGGGATTAAGTGAAATGGCGCTGGCAAAGGCGTCAATCGCATCCTTATAGCTGCCCAGGGCTCGATAATTACTTCCGAGCGAAAGATACAGGTCAGCGATCTTGGGGTTAATATCAATGGCAAGTTGAAATTCACGAACGGCTTCTTCATAATTCTGAGTAGCCTCAAGAATAATCCCTCGCGCTCGGTGAGTTTCCAAAGTATCCGGGGCGAGTGCAATAGCCACTCTTGATTCTTCCGTGGCTTTTTCAATCACATCAAAGGAACCTGAGTCTACAAGAATTTCAACGTAATAGGCATGCGCGAGCGCGTTTTTATCATCCAATTCCAATGCGCGTTGAATATTTTTTTCGGCTTCGACGTATTCAGCTTGAAATCCCTGCGCCCAGGCGAGCACAGCGTAAGCCATGGAATTATCAGGATTGAGCAATATGGCATTCGCAGCGCTTTTCTGAGCTTCTGGATATTGTCCTGCAAAGACCTGTACTTTAGCGAGCGCCACATACAGGGCGGGATCGTCAGGATTCGATATGATCGCCTGCTGATAGGAGGCGATTGCCGCAATCAGCTTTCCGTCTTTGAAAAATTGCTGCGCTTCTGTTACAAACGATTCGGGTGAACGGGTTGATGTAGGGGTAGGCACACCAAATTGCGGTTGATTCGGAACGATGAATCGATCCACATAGGCGCCGCCCAACACCAGCAGGCTGAGCAAAATAATGCTAAACCAGTTTGGCCGCTTCCGTTTGCGGTTCATACTCCATTTACTTCCTTTTAGATACATGCATTCATATTACCATTTTTAACAAACCATAGTCAAGCAAGCATGATAATTTCTCATTTGCTTCTAATTCCAAAGTCAGACCGCTCTCACAAAAATGCCTCAGAATAATGTGTTTGCACTCATTTTGCGATTGCCATCATCGGGCAGATCATGCTTTATCAATATTTCTTGAAAATAAAATGGGTTGATTTTAGCTTACCCAGTCTTTGCCGGCGATTTAATTCAGGCTCCTGTTTTTGTCCCGACTTTAGCTGTGTTGTTACATTTATCAGCGCTTTGTAAGACTTTCGTATCTTTTATTAAGGTAAATCATAAGGTAAAATCAGCCTGTTTTAAAAACGAATCAAAATCACCAGGATTGGAAAATAGGAAAAAACACATGAATATAGCCATCCCCAAAGAGAATTCGACGGTTGAAACGCGAATCCCGTTCCTGCCATCAGCGGTCGAAAAGTTAACCAAGAAGGGCGCGAAGGTTTTTGTAGAATCAGGCCTGGGCGCGACATTGGGAATACCCGATCTGGAATATAAAAAAGCCGGCGCCATCATTGAAAAAAACCGTAAAAAGATTTTTGCAGTCGGCGATGTGGTTTTGCGGCTGCGAAAACCGGAATCGAAAGACCTTGCGCTGCTGAAGAAAAACGCCATCCATATCAGTTTCCTTGATCCGTTCAACGAATCTAAATTGATCGCAGAAATTGCGAAGAAAAATATTTCAGCCATTTCAATGGAAATGATCCCCCGCTCCACTCGTGCACAAAAGATGGATGCATTAAGTTCACAGGCAAGCCTGGCAGGTTATGCGGCAGTGGTAATGGCGGCGGATAATATACAGAAGATCTTTCCAATGATGATGACGCCGGCTGGAACAATTCAGCCATGCAGGGTCTTCATCATCGGCGCAGGAGTCGCCGGCCTACAAGCAATTGCCACGGCAAAACGCCTAGGCGCAAAAGTGGATGCGTTCGACACTCGTCCCATCGCAAAAAATGACGTGTTATCGCTTGGCGCGAAGTTCGTAGAAATTGATCTCGGTGAAACCGGGCAAACCGCCCAGGGATATGCAAAAGCATTAACTCAGCAACAATTAAAAAAACAGCGTGAAGTCATGAAACAGTATTGTTCCCAGGCAGATGTCGTTATTACAACCGCGCAGCTATTCGGACGAAGAGCGCCGATCATTGTCACCAAGGAAATGATTGCGGCCATGAAAGCGGGCAGCGTTGTTGTAGACCTTGCGGTTGAAAGCGGCGGCAACGTTGAAGGCGCGATTGCAGGGAAAACCGTTGACCTCAACGGCGTGAAGATCATTGGGATGAAGAATATGCCGGCGCGCGTCGCAATGAATGCCAGCCTGATGTATTCCAATAATTTGTACAATTTATTGGATGAATTTTGGAATGCTGAAACAAAACAATTTGACCTGAAACTGGATGATGAAATCATTCAAGCCTGTTTGATCACTCATGCAGGAAAAATCGTTCATCCAAATTTTGCCCCTTCCAAAAAATAATTTGGGTCCATTTGTTTTGCCGTCTGTACTGCAATATCAAACTTGATTTTCATTCAGGAGACACCATGCAAATAGAACTTGTTTATATTCTCATCCTCGCAGGTTTTGTGGGTTTTGAGATCATTAGAAAAGTAACGCCCACGTTACACACCCCCCTCATGTCTGCCACGAACGCAATCTCAGGCATCTCACTTGTGGGATCACTCGTGGCCGCGGGCAGTGACCACCGCCTGGGACAGATTCTTGGATTTATTGCGGTGACTGCCGCTACTATAAATGTCGTCGGCGGATTTATGATCACCGAACGCATGTTGAAAATGTTCAAAAAGAAAGAGAAGAAATAATGAATTACGCCACTGAAATCGTGTATCTTATATCGTCGATCTTGTTTATTTTGGGTCTAAAAGGACTCTCCCATCCGGAGTCTGCCCGCCGGGGAATGCATTTGGCTGAAGCTGGAATGTTGCTTGCGGTTGCGGGCACTCTTGTCAGCGGAAAAATTGTTACCTGGGAATGGATCATTACCGGTGTAGTGATCGGTTCTGCCATTGGTGCGGCAATGGCGATCTTTATGCCAATGACCGCCATGCCCCAGCGCATAGCGCTCTCTCACGCATTTGGAGCGCTGGCCGCAGTACTGGTTGGCGTAAACGAATATATTGAAAGAGGCAATCTGAATGAACTCTCCAATGGTTTGATGGGCGCGTTGGGGTTTGAGGTATTATTCGGTGCGTTAACGGTGACAGGAAGTTTGATGGCGTTCGGTAAATTAAGCGAACTGATCAAAGGCGCCCCGATCACGTACAAGGGTCAAAATGCCGTGAACATTTTGCTTTTCTTTACCGCCCTGGGCATGTTCGTTTATATGATCTTTTTTCCCTATAACAGCACAATATTCTATTCGATGATTGCATTATCCCTCGTGATAGGCATCTTTATGGTCTTGCCGATCGGCGGCGCGGATATGCCGGTCGTTATATCGTTATTGAATTCCTACGCGGGGCTTGCCATCGCGGCAACCGGATTTGCCATCAACAATAAAGTGTTGATCATTGCCGGTTCGCTGGATGGCGCGTCAGGATTCATTCTTTCCATTATCATGAGTAAGGCAATGAATCGTTCATTTGCGAATGTTCTTTTTGGCGCAGTCGGATCGGCTCAAGTGGATGCATCAGACCTTGCAGAATCGCGGCCGATCACACGCTTTGGAATTGAGGATACAAAATTTGTGCTGGAGCAGGCAGAACGCGTTGTGATCGTGCCCGGATACGGAATGGCCGTCGCCCAGGCGCAGCATACCGTGCGCGAATTGAGCGACGAATTGGAAAAACAAGGCATCAAAGTTGAATATGCGATCCATCCAGTCGCGGGAAGAATGCCCGGACATATGAACGTATTGCTCGCAGAAGCAAACGTATCCTACGATCAGCTGCTGGAAATGGAAACGATTAATCCAACCATGGATACTGTGGATGTCTGCATTGTGATCGGAGCAAATGATGTCGTCAATCCCGCCGCGCGCACCGATAAAACCAGCCCGATCTACGGTATGCCGATCATTGATGTGGACAAGGCAAAAACAGTAATCGTCATGAAACGTTCGATGGCGGCAGGATTTGCAGGGATAGAAAACCCCCTCTTCTATGAGCCAAACACAAAGATGCTGTTTGGTGACGCCAAAAAAGTGATGCAGGAACTGGTTTCTGAGTTCAAGAAAATATAGTTTTAAGATTGCGCTGGGAACAGATGTGTTTCCCTGTGTTCAACACAAAGCGCTTGTAATTTACCTGATGAACAAGGTGGAACTTAAAAGCAGAACTCCAAGATTTTCTAAATCTCGGAGTTCTTGTATTCATCTTAAAATTTATTTTGCATCGGTAAATTCCTTCCAAATCAACCCCACTTGACGAATGACCGCACGCAATCTGCCAGGTTTCAGATCCTTTGCGCCACAACAAAGGAAGCCCTCGTAATCTACTCCATGAACAAAGTCGAGCTCAGTACATAACAATGGCCAATTTTCTTGTATGGTTTGTTCCCACCTTCAATCACGCGGGCGGGTCGCCAAGATTTTTATGATCAACCAAATACTTTGTTGGATACATCCGGCAACGCTTCAAACACCGGTTTGGAAAAGTAATATCCCTGGAAAATGTTGATACCCGAATCCAACAGCCAGTGGTATTCTCCCGCGGTTTCCACCCCTTCGGCAACTAATTCAATCGACAAAGACTTGCAGATTTGTTGTATTCCTGAAAAAACACTTTGTTTGACAAGATCCTGATGAATGTTACTGATCATATAGCGGTCAAGTTTTATGTAATTCGGCTGATAATCCACCAAGAGTTTCAAACCAGAATAACCCACTCCAAAATCGTCGATAGCGGTTTTAAAACCGAAATCCTGAATGATCTGCAGGTATTTAAGCAAATTCCTCTGGTCAGTCAGGCTTTCCGTTTCGAGCACTTCAAAAACAATATTTTCAACCGCAATTCCGCTTTGAATGGATGCTCGAAATGTAGCGGTGATATTGAGATCAACCTCATAGACGCCCGGCGCAGCCAGGTTCAGGTTCAACTGGTTGGGAATCTTCAAGCGGCTGGCTAGATAGATGGCTTTTTTGCGGCAGATCTCATCGAACTTTAGAAAATTATCTTTGGGCACCTGCGCAAAAACCGAAGCCGAAGGTTCGCCGCGCGGCCCGCGTACCAAGGCTTCATAGGACAGAATCTCGCGGTTACGGACGTCTACTATCGGCTGGAACGCAAAGCTGAATTCAAAGCCGATCTCTCCGCTGGTAGTAAGAGGGACGGAATGTTTTCCCGTTTTGTGCCAATTTTCCATAAACTCTCCCTTGATTCAATCAGAACGCAGCCATCCCGCTAGTATGACTA
>JANODZ010000473.1:0-1778 GCA_031412935.1 Anaerolineales bacterium | reverse complement strand
AGTTTGCAATCAGGGTATTGGCAAAGACATTCACCGAATAATCCGCCTGGGTCAGGTCAATTCCAAGCGGACAATCTTCACAAGTCGCATTCACACTTCTCACCAATGCGCGGCGTAATTCAATCCGTTCCTCTTCTTTTAAGTGGATATACCCAGATCCGCAGGAAGTATCAGTCATTACAAGCGGACAGAATTGTTCGTAAAAATAATTATTCCAGAATAAGGTCGTGTCTGCGCCGTTCTCCGTCAGTTGACCCAACCCCACATCCTCCTTGCCCTGATAGATGCCCGGCCAAAATTGACTTTCGCGTGCGAATAGATTTTTTAGCAATCGCGCAGGCACAGCGGTTTCCGCGGCGGTGCTTAGGATCAATTCGTCAAATTGATTTTGCCATTCAATGACGGTCGGACGGGATTGCTCGAGCCCACATTGATTAACGCCGCCTTCAGGAAGCAGCCCGCCATCTGCGCATGCGCTGGCATCGACCAGGCCTTGTGAAATTAAGTTTGCGGCCAGGTAGGTATAAGGAATATCACTGCTGAGTTCTTCACTAAGTTTGGGTGTGGTCAGCCATTTGGGCGGTCCGCCGACAGGTGGGAATACATTCCAGGCGTTGGAGCAAATGGCAACGCTTTGACCCTGCCATTGTGAAGAGAGTACGTCTGCATACCAATAGAGTTGATCCGGATCGCCCTCGTCTAATTTTTGAACGCGCACCTGCGCACTGTAAATGAGGCTGCTATCTCCATAGGAAGAATAAGACCAAAACTCAACCTCCACACCCTCTATTTTTGTTTCTTGAATTCTGAACTTGCAAATAGATTTCCCATCACAATCAAAAGGTCTGCCATCGTATGTACCTTCCACGCGGATGATGGTTTCGCCTGGCAGCGGCTCCTGGCCGGTAATGACAAGTGTGGGAGGGGTTTCACATATATTTGTAGATGTACTAAGTACAGGTTCGCAACCTTCAATGGATATCCATACGGTGGCGGGTGGAAGTTCTGCAGGGATCTCTTTTTCTGCGGGCCGGCTGTTTATAGGAAAGAGGTAATAGCCTGCGCAATCTCTTTTGTTTGTGGAATTGCATGGATTTTGCACAATCCAATTTGAGTAGATGGTTTCACCGCAATCCCTGTATATTTCCCCGGGGAATGGCATGCCTTCGTGGTCTACAATGATGGAGCATAAGGGTACTTGTTCCTTCCAGGTTGCCAGGGACCATTTGAAGGCGGTATATTTTATAGTGATGAAGGTGTATCGATCCGGGCCAGGCGGGGGATTGGAATCAAAGCCACGCGTGAATGCAGTACCGGAGACGGCGATCAGGATCGAGAGCAGGGGGAGCGCCCAGCGGCGGGTCATATTAATCAAAAAGAGTCCGCTTATATTATAAGCGAACTCTTTTATTACAGCCTAATGTTTTTTTGTTGTTTTTGGCTTTTCAGTTTGTATCGATTCGAGGACTTCGAGGTCGCGTTTGAGGTTGCGGCTGCGAATGTATAAGCTGGCGACGTAGATTCCCATTACTAGAAAAGCAACTGTGTACCCAGCGATCATATAGGCCGAGGTATCGGGGGTGGTTTCAAGGAACATAATTTTCTCCATTATATTTTAGGCTTCAAGCGGCGGCGAGTGAATGATTTAGATTGAGGCTTTAAGTTTAAGCTGCTCAACTTTTTCTTCCAAACCACTTAAGCGTATTCGGTGCCAGATCATATCAATGAATATGATGGTGAAGGCGAAGAGTCCGAAGAAGAATGCGATTTTCATGTCG
>JANODZ010000472.1:0-2774 GCA_031412935.1 Anaerolineales bacterium | reverse complement strand
TTTGGAAAGCTGCGGGCGTATTTCTTTACCGGTTTGGCCCGGCGATGAAGTCATTCAACACACGCCTTGCTTCGGCATTTACGGTCTGCGTGGAACGCTGCTGGGCGGAAAGATGGTCTCTGTGCCGATGATCTACAAAGATCACAAAATGGAATACGATCCCGAATCTATCATCAAGGCAGTCACTGACAAAACAAAAATTATCGTCGTCGCAAATCCGAATAACCCCACTGGCAACTACATGGATGCGAAGCACTTCATCACGATTGCCGAATTGGGAATTCCTTTCGTCATTGATGAAGCCTACATGGAATACGCGGGCTTGGGCATGTCTCAAGTGCAGTTGACCAAAAAGTACAAGAACGTGTTGATCACCCGCACGCTCTCGAAGGCGTACGGTCTTGCGGGCATGCGCTTCGGATATACCATCGCGGACAAGGAAGTAATCGACCAGATCGCTGGCTCACTTCTCCCGTGGAATGTCGGCACGATCCCGATGTGGGCGGCGCTGGCGGCGTTTGAAGATGTTGAAGGTCTCGCAGAACGCGTCAAGTTTAACAACAACGCCGTAGACTTCATCACCGAGTCGCTGAGCGTGATTCCCGGCTTTTATGTCATGAATTCCAAAGCCAACTATATTCTCTTTGACTGCGGCGAAACTGGCAAGACAGGCAAGGAAGTTTTGGCTTATGCTGAAACCAAGGGAATCATCCTACGCGGCGAGAGCAAGAAGTACGGCAGCGACGGCTGGTTCCGCGTGACCATTGGCTCAACCGAAGAAAATCAGTTGTTCGTGGATACCGTCCTTGAGTTCTTTGGGATGAAGAAGTAAAAACCTTATTAAACACAAAGGACACGAAGTACACAACGGTTTAAGACCTTAAGGTTTTCCTTCGTGACCTTTGTGTCCTTCGTGTTTATTTTTTTAGTCTGTTGGAGATAATTATGTCAAAAATAAAAGCAGTCTTCTTCGACCAGGATGGCGTGATCATTGATACAGAACGGGATGGTCACCGCGTATCGTTTAACATGACCTTTAAGGAATTCGGATTCAGCGACGAATGGGATGTGGAGTATTACCATGAACTTCTTCAAGTAGCTGGCGGCAAGGAACGCATGAAACAACATTGGAAGACCAAGGGCTTTTCCAAGCCGCTGACAGAGGAAGAGATTGACAGCCTCGTCAAGGATATGCACAAGCGTAAGACCGCCTTGTTCGTGGAACTGATCGAGACCGGCAAACTTCCACTGCGCCCGGGCATTCATCGATTTATGAAAGAAGCGATGGATGCAGGTCTCAAACTCGCCATCTGTACCACATCCAATGAACAGGCTGCGAAAGCAATCACTGCAGGTCCGCTTTCAGATATCAAATTTGAGGTTGTACTTGCCGGCGACGTGGTCGAGAAGAAGAAACCAGATCCCGCGATTTACAATCTTGCGCTCGCCAAACTTGGGTTAAAGCCAGACGAAGTGATCGTGGTCGAAGATTCCAAAAACGGACTCACCGCAGGAAAAGCCGCAGGTGCGCATGTGATCGTGACCACCAATCACTACACTGAAAAAGAAGATGTCAGCGCTGCTGATGTGATCGTCTCCTGCCTGGGGGATGATGTCGAAAAAGCAGAACTTCGCAAAGGCGGCATCAAAGGCTTCGATGGCATGATCCATGTAAAGCAGTTGATGGAACTGTTCGGGTAATTATAAAAATTGGGTCATAAAATCGTCAAAGGTCAAAAGGCTGGAATCTTTAGATTAGACAGAAAAAATAATGGACGAACTTCTTGATATCGTAAACGACGAAGACATTGTCACCGGGCAGGAAATGCGCTCAACTGTCCATCAGCTTGGATTGCAGCATCGCGGCGTGCATGTATTTTTATTTACACGGGATGGAAAAATGCTCGTTCAAAAAAGAAGCGCGGACCGCGCCGCTTCCCCATCCCTGCTGGATTGCTCGATCTCGGAGCACGTCAAAGCGGGTGAAAGCTATTTTGCCGCAGCGCTGCGCGGGATGAAAGAAGAATTGGGCGTGGAAGAAATTGAGATTACAAAACTTGTTTGTTTTCGAATGAATTATGGATTAAATGACAATGAAATCAGTACATTATATAAAGGCATGGTCGACCCAAATAAAATAAAATTTGACCCGCTTGAAATTGCAGAAATAAATTACATCAGTATCGATAAATTGCAGGAAATGATCAAAAACGATAAAGCGAAATTTTGCTATTGGTTTGTGGAATTATTAAATTGGCATTTGGGGAAGCCAACCGAGATGAGTTTTATATTTTAAATTTCCATCTGCAAGAAATATAAATCCCTCCGGAAAGGACAGCGGGGCGACACGTGCAATGCAAATGGGGGCAGTTACCGCTGCAAAGTGTACCTTCGGCGCTGAATGCACAAATGCTGTGGCTGTCTCACAAACCGACTACGACTACACGAAACTAGTCAGGGGAATCACTCCTCCTTTCATGCCGCCCTGCCACAGGTTTATTTTCCCCAAAGCAATCCACATATAATTTTGCAACTTCGTCAATATAGAACCGTACATCATCCTAGGAAGTTTTTAAAGGAGACCCCTATGAAAATCGGATATAAATTTTTTTCAGTTTTTTGTTTGCTCGTCCTTCTAAGTACAACACTTGCCACCCCTGCCCTGGCTTTCGATGGCCGTTCAGGCGAAAATGTTGTCATCAAGGCAGATGAAGTGATCGAAGATGATGTGTACGTCACCGCGAGTGACTTCGTGCTGGATGGAACGGTCAGAG
>JANODZ010000471.1:0-2554 GCA_031412935.1 Anaerolineales bacterium | reverse complement strand
CGAAACCGCATTCTCAGGAAAGAATTCTTTGAACTCGGCATATAATTGCGCGGCCAGTGTCTTGTTATGCGCCATGATCAGCGCAGGCTTTTGCACTTCTTGGATAACAGACGCGATCGTAAATGTCTTGCCTGTGCCTGTCGCGCCGAGCAAAACCTGATTCTTCTTGCCATCGCGAACGCCTTGAACAAGTCCGCGGATGGCTTCGGGTTGGTCACCCATTGGTATAAAGGGAGCGTTAAGTTTGAAGTCCATGGTTTTTAAGTGTTTAGGAATTTGGGGAACACGTGTTCTATTTTACACTAAAGACCCACATAAAACCAGTTAAACCGAATCAGGCTCATGGTTACCCGCAGGGGCTGCGCCCGACAGGTGCGAATGGTTTTGTTCATCCAACTGCTTTAATACATCTAAAAGTTTAACCGACCAGACTTCATCCTTTGCCATGGCTACCCAGTAAGCGGATTTTCCGCCGCGGATGCCATTCCCCAGATCGGGCAGACGCATCGCTTCTTTCCCGTCAGCGGATGCGGCGTACTTGAGCAGTATCTGCCCTGACGATTCCATGTTGACCGAAGTCAGGCCTGCTTTTTCTGCAAGCAGTTTCACACGCATCTGATACAAAAGATTCTGGGTCATCTCAGGCATAACCCCAAACCGATCACGGAATTCAGAACCCAGCGCGTCAAGCTCGGTCTCATCACGCAAGTCCGCGATGCGGCGATACAAACGCAAACGCAGATCCTGATCGGAAATATATTCACCTGGGATTCCTACCGCAAGCGGCAGATCTACATTCACAGGTAAACTCAAAGGAAGGTTGAAAGTTGAAGGTTGAAGGTCGAACATTAAACCTTCAACTTTCAACTTTGAACTTTCAACCCGCCGAAGGCGGCGCACGGCATCCGATAGCATTCGTGTATAAAGATGAAATCCAACCGATTGAATAAATCCATGTTGACGAATGCCAAGCAGATCTCCCGCGCCGCGAATCTCAAGATCACGCATCGCGATCGAATATCCCGCGCCAAGCTGCGTATTCTCCGCGATCACCTCAAGCCGCTGTTGACCCTCTTGCGTAGGCGACATTTTATTATGGCGGAAGAAATACGCGTATGCGCGCATCGCGCCGCGTCCCACCCGTCCGCGAAGTTGATAGAGCTGCGCCAAACCAAACGTATCGGCGCGGTCAACGATCAGTGTGTTTGCGTTGGGAATATCCAAACCAGATTCAATGATCGTGGTGCATAGCAAAATATCAATCTCGCCCAGATTAAAGCGGTGCATCACGCTCGCAAGCTGAGTCTCATGCATTTGCCCGTGACCAATATCCACGCGCGCCTCAGGCACAAGCTTATTAAGATGCGCCTTCATCGCTTCAATTGTGTTGACCCGATTATGGACGAAGAAAATCTGTCCGCCGCGTTCCAACTCGCGCAGAATGGATTGGCGCACGAGCCGTGGTGAGTAGGGTCCGACATGCGTAACGATCGGCAGGCGTTCTTCGGGCGGCGTATTTAAATTTGATATATCGCGCACGCCCGTCAGCGCCATATATAAAGTGCGCGGGATCGGTGTCGCGGTCAACGTCAGCACATCCACTTCGGTGCGGAGTTTTTTGAGATGCTCCTTGTGCGTCACGCCAAAGCGCTGTTCTTCATCGATTACAACCAAACCGAGATCTTTGAACTCCACATCGGCCGAGATCAAACGATGCGTACCGATGACGATATCTATTTCACCCAGCGCGAGCTTGACCAAAATTTCTGTTTGCTCTTTCGGCGTGCGGAAGCGCGAAAGCATTTCCACTTTAACAGGGTAGGCCGCCAGCCGCTGCGAGAATGTCTCGAAATGCTGCTGCGCGAGAACCGTGGTCGGTACGAGAATTGCCGCCTGTCTGCCGCTCATGACTGCCTTGAATGCGGCGCGCAAGGCAACTTCTGTTTTTCCATATCCCACATCACCGCATAATAAGCGATCCATCGGACGCGCGCGCTCCATATCGCGTTTGATATCGGCGATGGCGCGTTTTTGGTCTTCGGTTTCTATATAAGGGAAGCTGTCTTCAAGTTCGGTTTGCCATTGTGTATCCGCCGCAAATGCATACCCTTCAACAACCTGTCTCCGCGCGTATAGATCCAAAAGGTCTTCAGCAACTCTCTGCACCGCTTCTTTAACGCGTGCTTTGGTCTCAATCCAACCCTGGCCGCCAAGATGATCAAGTGCGGGCTTGCCGCCATCTGAGCCGATATAGCGCGTGAGACGGTCTGCCTGGTGCACAGGCACAAAGAGTGTGTCGGCGTTGTCATATTCAACCGCAAGATACTCCCGTTCGTGACTGTCCAACTGCCGCTGAACAAGGCCTGCGAAACGTCCGATGCCATAATCCACATGGACGACATAATCGCCAACCAGCAAATCCGCATAAAGTGATCCAGGGGTTTCTACCGACTGTTTCTGCCTGAAGCGCGACTGCGGTCTTTCCCAGCCAAAGATTTCAGAATCAGTGATCAGGTGAACCTTGCTCGCGCCGCCGTCTTCGGCTCCGAGAGCG
>JANODZ010000470.1:0-2423 GCA_031412935.1 Anaerolineales bacterium | reverse complement strand
ATTTGCGACACCTGCACTTGCGCCAGGTGCAAGTGTTTTAGATTTTTGATTTACGATTTTGCCTTCTTTGGCAGCATCCAATCGAAAATCATCACTCGCAAACCGTAAATTGTTCACCCATTCACTGACCAAGGTGGTTTTTCCAAAGCCAGCGGGCGCGGAAATGAGAGTCAGTTTATGTCTCGAAGCGAGACCCACATTTATCTGTTCAATCAAGCGTGAGCGAACGACAACGTTAGGGCGAGGAGGGGGGATATAAAGCTTCGTAGCTAAAACTGGCGCGAGCATGAATCAATTGTAATGCAGACTGCCCAATCACTATCAAACCTGAACAATTTGGCAGTCTGCGTCATGTTAACTCCTTTACTTGTTGCCAACAAATCTAATCATTCATGCGAGTGCGCAGCAGGACGGTCCCTGCCCATGCAAACCACACGATCATGCTCAGGCCGAAAATAGTTACTGCAACCTCAGTAAGAGGTGGAATAATGGAGACGACGCCTGCCAAGCCGATGAACAAGCCAAAGTAGTTCAATCCCTTGCCCAACTTCCCTGTCTGCAAGGCTGACCAGCTTAAGAATAATATCCACAAACCGCCGATCAGTTCATTCCCGCTAACGATCCCATTTTCTACGATGGTGAGCGCTCTCAATACAACTTCAGCTTGTGCTGGGTTGTTCGCGTAGAGTTGGGGTATTTCGATGAAGCCGTGCATCATCAAGTTGCCGCTTCCAATAATCAGGCTTGCCCAGATAAGCCCCAGGGCGGTCGCGATCTGCATCACCGCAGGAGCGCCAGCCTTCAACCTCTCATAGAGCGCCAATGCGACAATAACCAGCGCGAAGGCGGCCACCCAATAAGCGATCAGGATCCAGACATACAGGATGCTCTGATATTGTACGAGTTGCGCAAGGTATTGATCAGGAGATGCGTCAATGATAGGGGATAGCACAGCAAAGTACATCCCAATGCCCACCATGTATGCGGCTGAGTGGATCCATGCGGCGATGCCACCCATTTTTTGTAAGTTTTTCATTTTTATGACTCCTTTTGAAGAATATTTTTTATTAGCATCACGCCGTTTGAGAAACCCAATTCCATGCGTACCAGACCGTCAACACATTGAACACAAGGCTGACAGCGATCAGGAACTTGTCATAGGCAGATGGGTAGGTGGGTAATCCAATAATATTGAACAAGAAAAAGAATATGGCGACGATGATATTTGTCCATCGGTTCGCAGGGTAACCCAACACCAGGGTTATGAAAACCATAACGATCGGGATCACCATTAAGACGGCAATTCCCAACCACATGGGCTGGGTTACTTGCATCCCGCCAATTTCTCCTGCTTTGAAATCACCGCTGAAGATTCGTAATACATCGCCCAGTAGATAGGTCAGCATCGTGGCTATCCATAACGCCGAAATTTTTATTTGAATATCTTCCATGATTTGTTTTCCTTTGTTATTCATTCACTGAGATGACAACTTTCCCTGCGGTGTGCCCTTTTCCAAAATATCGAAATGCCTCAGGCACATCGCTCAACGGATATCGTTTGTCAATTACAGGGACGACCTTGCGAGCCTCAAGGAGTTCTTTCATAAAGTACAGGTCACTTTTGCTGGGCATCGCCGCCAGGTTTTTGATCTTCTTCTTACTGCCCAGCGTCATCACAGATCCCAAAAGCATCGAACCAAATATCTGATTCAGCGAACCACCCGTACAAACATACGTGCCGTTCGGTGTCAACGCGCGCTTATATTCCGAAAGTGAATAATTTCCGTTGGCGCCGATGATCAGGTCATAAAGCTGTCCGCTTGAAAAAAAGTTCCCTTTGGTGTAATCAACCGCATGGTCGGCTCCGATCGAGCGCACCAAATCCATTTTGCTCGTACTACACACAGCCGTCACTTCCGCCCCAAACGATTTGGCGATCTGCACGGCGTATGCTCCCACACCTCCCGAAGCGCCCACGATCAGGACTTTCTGCCCAGGCTTGATTTGTCCCTTCGTGCGGACTCCCTGCAAGGCTGTGACTCCTGCCAACGGGACAGCCGCCGCTTCTTCATACGGGACGTTTGCTGGCTTCACAACAAGCTTATCTTCAGGGACAGCGACATACTCCGCCAACCCGCCTCCGCCTTGTGAGGATATATCCCCGAAGACATCATCGCCAGGTTGAAACTGTCTTACATCTTTGCCTATTGCTTCGACCTTTCCTGCAACATCATATCCAAGGATCATGTGCTTCGGCTTTTGAATCCCCCCAATCATCATGCGTCCAATGAGCGGTTTCCCCGTCAGGGCTACCCAGTCGGCATAGTTGATGGATGCCGCATGAACCTTGATCAAGACCTCATTGTCTTTGGGGGATGGCTTTTCGACATCTTCAAATTTAAGCACATCGGGCGAACCATATT
>JANODZ010000469.1:0-1700 GCA_031412935.1 Anaerolineales bacterium | reverse complement strand
GTCACCTTTACCACTTCACTCGGTGAAGGAAAATACTTCAAAAATGTCTATGCCATTCCCCCTCAGGGGTACACATTCAATTATCGGATACGCACCAATCAGCTCGGCTCTTCCTTGAATGGCGAGTACCTCACCTTCAGTTGGACCGACTTTATTCCTTCCCAGGAAAAGGACATCGCCGACAGTCGCACAAAAACAACGGTCAACTACTTCACTGTGGCCGGTGAGTTTGATGGTCTTAGCGAAACGTCAACCGATCCTGAATCGGAGGCATTGGCGGAACCTATCAAATGGGTGGGCATCCAACAAAAGTTTTTTACCAGCGCCATCATCTCCGGCCGTACATTCACCGGCGGCGAAATCAGCACCCACGCCAATCTGGCTGACACCACGGTCGTAAAATCCGCTAGCGTAAAATTGTTGATCCCAAAGGCCGATGTGATAGACAACAAATCAACATTTACTTTCTTCTTTGGTCCTAACGACTACAAAGTCCTTACTGGAATCACCGATGGATTCTCCCGAAACCTTTATTTGGGATGGCCGCCGGTGATTTGGGTGAATAAGTTTATTATCATTCCTATTTTTCACTTCCTGGAAAGGTTTGTAGGTAACTACGGAATCATCATCATGATTCTTGTGGTCATCATCAAACTTATCCTAGCGCCCCTTTCCTACAGCTCCTACCTCGGAATGGCAAAAATGCGGCTGTTGAAGCCTGAACTGGACCTCATCAAGGAGAAGAATGGCGACAACATGACGCAGGCACAATCTGATCAGATGAAGTTGTATCAGCAAGCGGGCGTTAACCCGTTCAGTGGCTGCATCCCGTTGTTGCTCCAAATGCCCATTCTCTTTGCTATGTTCTATTTTTTTCCGGTCTCCGTAGAATTGCGTCAACAACCTTTCCTGTGGGCAGAAGACTTAAGTACCTATGACTCCATTGTGAGCCTGCCGTTCGTTATACCATTTTACGGAAGCCACGTGAGCTTGTTCGTTTTGCTCATGACAGCCTCCACGCTCATCTACACGTGGCAAAATAATCAGATCACCGCGGTGACGGGCCCTATGAAGACGATGTCTTATGCCATGCCGGTCATCTTCATGTTCGTACTGAATTCATTCTCCGCAGGACTGAGCTTCTACTATTTTATTTCAAACCTGGTAACGTTTGCCCAGCAGGCTATCATCAAGCGGTTTGTAGACGAAGACAAAATCAAGACCGTAATGGAAGATCACAAGAAGAAAATAGCGACCGGAACAGGTACGAAGTCCAAGTTCATGACCAAACTGGAAGAGGCGATGAAGGCGAGTGATGAAGCGAGGAAGAAGAAGAAATAATTTGAAAATTAGTCAATTTGAAAATTTGAAGATGGACAAGTCAGCCTGAGCGGAGTCGAAGCCTGACGTGGACGGAAGTAGTTCGATAATGAGTCAATTTGAAAATGGTGGTTGGCCCGAAATAAGGGATGATAGGTAATTCGTTGAATCGGTATATTTGTTCGCAAGAAATTCTTTAATCCAGATCACCAAATCACCAAATCGCCAAATAACAAAAACTTGGGTAAAATCATTGCCATAGCAAATCAAAAGGGAGGCGTTGGAAAGACCACCACGGCGATCAATCTTGCGGCGAGCCTGGCGGTGCTGGATCAAAAAACCCTTCTGCTGGATGCTGACCCGCAAGCCAATTCGAGTTC
>JANODZ010000468.1:0-8689 GCA_031412935.1 Anaerolineales bacterium | reverse complement strand
CATGTGAGTCAGGTGGATACACACGAAGTAGATAAATGGATGCGCGAATGGGCAAAAGAGGAAGGCAAGGAAAAAGGCCTCGATTATGCCGAAGCCTATCGAGTGATGATCTTGCAGAAGGATGAGTAACTGCATTGCGAGGGAGTTCTCACCGAAGCAACCTACAACCCGACGAGTAAATTGCTTCGACGGAAGTGCGCCGTCTTGAAACGACGTAATAGTTAAAAAATACAATCCGTAAATCACAGCTGAAGAGGATGCGATTGTACTGATTTTTCCTTTCTGCAAATAAAGCGGCGGCATAACATTTCTTTTGGATTACCCATGTGTGATTTGGCATTGGCGGATGCATCATCTTTTATCAGATCGCACTATTCTTGAGATATTCCTCTTTTATGTTAATATTAGATATCCAATGGAGTCTGAGAACAGGATTGTTGAAGACTCTCGTATACAATTTCCATGATTAGGCAATCTTATATTAACAAAACCTTGGATACGGTAAAACCACACCAAATTGCGAACTTTGCTTCAAAGAATAGAGAAAAAGAATGGATAAAATGATACCCAAACTCGCCGCTTACATTTCAGGCGAAATTCTTAAACAACCCAGCCGGGTCATTAATCCTAATGAGGCTCTCATCTCCAGCGGATTAATCGATTCTTTCAGCCTCGTTGACTTAAGTCTGTTCATTGAAGATAACTTCAATGTCCGCATTAATGATACTGAGTTAAACGCGGGTACCTTCGATACCCTTGAACAACTTGCCGTGCTAATCTTTTCCCGTAAATGAGTAATACGCTTTCTCATCTTATCCAACACCATTATAAATCCGCCCCTGAGCATCCTGCCATTATTATGCAATATGCCGGTAAGGAAGATAAAACCATCTCCTACCGTATATTGGTTGAAGACTCATATAACTACGCTCGTGCTTACGCTGCTGCAGGTATTTTGCCGGGTGAAGTGGTGCTATTAATTTTACAGCATAGTGATGAACTAATCTACTCATTTTGGGGGGCGGTCCTGCATGGGGCAATTCCCGCCATTATGCCTTTTCTAACAGAAAAACTTTCCCCTGAACGTTATCGCGCCGATCTCATGTCGCTGATCTCAATCTCCCGACCGGTGGCCATCGTTACTTATCCTGAATTTGAAGAAGAGATCCGCGCCGCGCTTACAGAAGGGGATTCTGTTCGAAATGTGATCATTACTGACCGCGTGGAAAAATTCACCGAACTGAACTTTGATGAACTTCCAGGTTTCAATCACAGTCCCGAAGATATCGCCGTTCTGCAGCATTCGTCAGGCACAACAGGCCTGCAAAAAGGCGTTGCGCTCTCTCATCAAGCTATTCTGAATCAGTTGGATGCCTATGCCAGAGCAATTAGCCTTGAGCGGGATGACGTCATTATTTCATGGTTGCCGCTTTACCATGATATGGGATTGATCGCCACTTTTCTGATGCCCATATTAAAAAATATAACGCTCGTGCTTTCCTCTCCCTTTGACTGGGTGCGCGCGCCGTATCGCCTTTTTCAATCGATTAGTCGTTACAAGGGCACGCTCACCTGGCTGCCGAATTTTTCCTATAACTTCTGTGTGCAAAAAGTGCGTGACCGCGATCTCGAAGGTGTTGACCTTTCCAGCTGGCGCATTAGCACCAACACCTCCGAATCTGTTAAATGGCAAAGTCACCAATTGTTTTTTGGGCGTTTTAAAAAATATGGATTAAAAGAAAGCACCCTGCAATGTAGTTATGGAATGGCAGAAAATGTTTTTGCTGCCACACAAACCAATCCCTTGTATTCGGCCCCTGTTACTGATGAGATTGACCGCGAGGCTTATATAGTTGAACGGATTGCACGTCCGCCTGTAGATGGAAAACCAGTTTTGAAGTTGATGTCGGTCGGAAAGGCGATACCCAACACGCGCATCTGCATTTTGGATGAAGATGGAAACCAATTGGCGGACCGAGTCATTGGTGAAATCGCTGTACAAAGCAATTGTTTGCTCACTGAATATTATCACCGTCCGGATATCACTGAAAAGGCATTTAAAAACGAATGGTATCTCTCAGGTGATTATGGATATATGGTCAATAGTGAGGTTTTTGTTGCCGGGCGCAAAAAGGACATGATCATCGTTGGCGGAAAAAATATATATCCGCAGGATTTGGAAGCGCTGGCTTATGAAGTGAATGGCATTCACCCCGGGCGGGCAGTGGCATTTGGTATTGAAGATGAAAATTCTGGCACGGAGGAAGTCGTTCTTGTTGCCGAAGTAAACACCGAGGATGCAGAGGAACGTAAAAAGATCGCGGAAACACTCCGAGTTCATGTCTCGAAAAATTCTGCAGTGATATTACGCCATACTTATATTGTGAGCGCAAAATGGATTCTCAAGACATCGAGTGGAAAAACCGCCCGCTCTGCAAACCGTGAAAAATTTTTGAGTGAAATGAATATCGCCTAAAAATGAAATCAAAAACTGTTTTCTTGCAATATCTTTTGTTGTCCTTTATCGCATTTGTGATCAGCGGCTATTTTTTATCGAATTATTACGACCTTCCCTATCCCAAACCGCTTGGGGCACAGGCTGAATTTACCCCCAATGTACAAAGAGGGGATATCAATGCGATTTCCAAGAATCAACCCGAGCTGATATTGCTTGGAGATTCGATTCTTTATTTGGGTGTGGATGAAAGCGCGGTCGCAAAAAAACTTGATATGAAAACATACAGTATCGCTGTTCCCGGCTCAGGGTCGGCGATTTGGTATTTGATATTTAAAAATGTGATCCTGGAAGCCACTTCCCACCCAAAATATGTCATGATCCTGTTCCGCGATACGACATTAACTTTGCCGTCATTTCGCACCACAGGATATTATTTTGACGTACTGGACGAGTTTGCAAGATATCAGGAACCCTTGTTGATGGATCTGGCATTTATTAATGCCATGAGCCCTGCCGAGAAATTTACGGAACAATATCTGCCGTTATACAGCGCGCGCTGGGAACTCCGTAATGGGCTGGATCATCTCCTGCGCTATGGGCTTTCATCCGCGGTTTATAGGTGCTCGGAAAATTGCGTGGATCAATCCATGGATACAGTTTTCGGTGAAGAAAACATAGACGCAGCTGCAATCAACCAGCCTGTTTCCGATGCGGCAGTACTATACACGCGCGCAGCGCTGGATTTCAAGAGTCAGGTTGGAAAATCTTTTCTGCCAGCCATGATCGAAATGGCGCAGAAAAATGATATTACCCTGATCTTTGTCCGCACAAAAAACATGACCTATCCTGAATATGCTTCAGAAATCCCTGCATTAAGTACTTATATTAATTCACTTAAAGATTATTTTTCCACGCAGGAGAATGTGCGTTTCATTGACCTGGCTCATGACGAGCGTATCAAAGCCGAGTACTTTACAGACTCGGTGCATTTCAATGAGGAAGGAAAAAATATCTTTACCAAGATACTTGCGGACCAGTTAATGCCGCTTATGAAATAAAAGAAAACAAGATTCGATAAGATCCGGCTGCGGCAGTTCCCACAAAAAGAGGAAAATTATAATTAATGGGATTTACAACATACAATTTTCTTGTTTTCTTTCTCGTGTTTCTGACAGTCTATTGGCTCGGAAAAGGCCGTAATTGGCAAAACACGCTTTTACTCGCCGCTAGTTATATTTTTTATGGCTGGATCGCGTCATGGCATGTGGTTGCTATTTTTCTTTCCACCCTTGCTGATTATATTTTGGCTCTTGGTATGCTGCGCTGGAAATCAAAATCCCGTCAGTTGATGTGGATTGGGGTGCTTCTAAATATCAGCTTATTGGCTTTTACAAAATATTACTTTTTCATTAATACATCCCTGTCGGAATGTTTAAATCGGATTGGGTTAAATGGCGATATTTTTATCATGCGGATCGTCTTGCCGTTGGGACTTTCCTTCTACATTCTAAAAAAAATTGGATATCTTCTGGATGTGTATCGCGGAACATTCCAGCCCACTCGCGATTTCATTGCTTTTGCAGCCTATGTTTCATTCTTCCCGCAGGTAGTATCAGGACCCATTGACCGTCCGCAAAAACTATTAAAGCAATTGATTGAGCCGCGTATTTGGAAATCTGAGAACCTGTATATCGCATGGCAATTGCTGGTGATGGGTTTCTTTAAAAAAATAGTGATCTCCAATACAGTCCAAGTGATTGTTGACCAGATCTTTGAGCTTAAAGACCCCTCAAAAATAATCCTGCTTGTTGGCGGGCTTGGCTTTACGCTTCAGATCATTGCAGATTTCTCATCGTATACCGATATTTCACGCGGACTTTCCTTTTTGCTCGGCTTGGAAACTACTGAAAACTTTAACCGCCCCTATCTGTCTCTGACACCCGCTGAATTTTGGAACCGCTGGCACATTTCACTTTCATCCTGGCTGCGTGATTATATTTTCTTTCCTTTGCGCCGTATTCTGCTTAAACGTAAAAATATTTTTCCGGATATCTTAATTCAATCAATTCCACCGCTGGTTACCATGTTCGTTAGTGGATTGTGGCATGGTGTCGGTTGGAAATTTATTGTCTGGGGACTATATTATGGTGTCTTGATCGTCCTTTATCAAATTCTAGGCGTGCGCGGAGATTGGAAACCGCAAGGTGCAATTAAACATATTCTTGCCTGGCTGCTTATGTTTTCGTTAACCGTCTTTGGTTTTCTGATTTTCCGCGCTATTTCACTGGATTGGCTTTGGAATGTGCTTGTCAACACGCCCTTTTATCGAACTCCGCAGGAATTGGCGGCGAGTTTTGTATTGTTCGTAATGATCGGTTTTTACGCGTTATTGCTGATCGCCAAACTTTTACTTGATCTTTACTTTGAAAAAAATACAATTTTGCATGTTGTCTACTATGTTTGCGCGACATTAATGATTATTGTATTTATCAACTCAATTTCGCCAGATTTTATTTACTTTCAATTTTAAGCGCGCTGTCGTTCCAAAACCTTTTTACCACGAAGGATACATAGTCTCGAAGGAAGAATTTTTAATGGTTTCCTTTGTGCTCTTCCGTGGCCTTTGTGGTAAAAGCCCTTTCTTTAAAATGAAAATATATTTTCATTAATATGCTAAAATCCATTCATGCAATTTGAGGTTTTCACACTCCTGCCTGAAGTATTTCCATCCTATCTTGAAACCAGTATTATCAAACGCGCCCGCGAACGGGATTTGATCAACGTGCGCGTTCATAACATCCGCGATTACACACATGATAAGCATCACATGACCGACGATACACCTTACGGCGGCGGCGGGGGAATGGTCATGAAACCCGATCCGGTATTTGAAGCCGTGGAATCTGTTTTAGGACAGACCCCGCCTGAAGCTGTTCCAAACATCCCGATCATTTTACTGACCCCGCAAGGGCGGGTCTTCAATCAAAGTATTGCCGAGGAAATTTCCCGGCACCCGCACATTTTTTTAGTCTGCGGCCGCTACGAAGGGATCGATGAACGCATCCGCGGGCATCTTGTGACAGATGAAATTTCCATCGGTGATTATGTCCTGACAGGCGGCGAACTGCCCGCGCTGATCCTGATCGATGCCATCGCTCGTTTGTTGCCTGATGTATTGGGTGACCCGACTGGCGCACAAGATGACTCGCACTCCATGGGTTTGCTTGAATATCCACATTACACCCGTCCGCCTGAATTCCGGGGCTGGAAAACGCCCGATGTATTATTATCTGGCGATCACAAGAAAATAGACCAGTGGCGCCGCGAGCAGGCGTTATTACGAACATTTAATAAAAGACCAGACATGTTGGAAAGGGCGGAATTGAGTAAAGAAGATTTGAAATTTGTTGAAGGGTTGAAGGTTGGAAAGTTGAAGGTTGAAGGTCGGGAGTCAAACGACCTGTAACCTTCAACCTGTAACCTGTAAACCACATACACGGAGGAAAGCATGTCAACAAGATTGAATTACGGCAAGACCTTCCTGCTCGGCTTTGGTTTTTTTGGCTTAAGTGTGGTCTGGGGAGTATATAACGCATTTGTCCCCATCTTCCTTTCTGAAAAATTCGACCTTGATATTCGCCTGATCGCATTCTTTATGACCTTGGACAATGTTGCGGCATTGTTCATTCAGCCGCCCGTCGGCGCGTGGTCTGATAGATTGCGCTCACCCATGGGGCGCCGCATTCCATTTCTGTTGATCGGCGCACCGATCACCGCCGTTGCATTTGGGTTGATCCCGCTCCCGGCGGTGCTTCCTTTATTTGTGGCTTGCACAAGCACCTTATTATTGAGCGCGGCTTTTTGGCGTACGCCAGTCATCGCGCTGATGCCTGATATCACGCCCTCTGCATTCCGCTCACAGGCGAACGGCATCATTAATTTCATGGGGGGTATTGGCACGATCATCGCATTACAAACAGGCGGGATATTATACAAAATGAGACCCAATTTTCCCTTCTGGTTGGGTTCAGGGCTTGTTCTTCTCTCTGCCCTGGTAGTTTATCTATTTATTGAAGAACCAAAGGAATATCAAGCGCAAGAATCTTCCGCTCAGCCCGGCATATTCGCGAGTCTGCGCGAGGTTTTCAACAACCAGGATAAAAGCGGACTTCGGATTCTCTTCGCTATTTTCTTCTGGTTCGTTGGTTTCTCTGCTGTTGAAACTTTTTTTACACTGTATGCAAAGAATCATCTCGGCTTGCACGAAGGGGATGGAGCTACGTTATTATCTGTGCTCCCCCTGTTTTTTGTGTTATTTGCCATTCCTTCAGGATTTATCGCTGGAAAGATCGGGCGGCGCAACACGATCTCGATCGGGTTGATCTTAATTACCATCATGTTGATATTACTTTATGTAACACCCGCCAGCGCTTTGCTGACAGGCGTTACGCCGTTACCTTTGGTGGGTATTCCGCTTGTGGAAGGCGGCGCGCGCATGCTTACACTCGCAGGTGTTCTATTGATGTTCGGCGGCGCGGGTTGGGCTTTCATCAACATCAACTCCCTGCCCATGATCCTGGATCTCACCAACGCGGCTCGGATCGGCACGTTTACCGGTTTGTATTATCTTTTCTCCACGTTTTCAGCGATCATTGGTCCCAATGTAAATGGTTTGGCAATTCATCTGGCGGGCGACAACTACAACATCATCATGTTGATCGCGTCGGCGTTTATGCTGATTGCATTATGGCTGATGCTTGGCGTGAAGCGCGGTGAGGCAGCCATTGAGGAATTAGGGATTAGGAATTGAGGATTATTTTACGATGGGTGATTCCGCTGATTTCAATGTTGAGTCTTGCGTCCTGCATGCAATCTTCAGGTTGTTTTCGGGAGGACGTTTTTTGTGCAGGGCTGGTGACGGATACGCTTGGAATTGACGATCACGGGATGAATCAAGACAGCTGGGCGGGATTGGAAGAAGCTAAAGCCAATCATCTTGTGGATCGGGTTGAGTATATCGAATCAGTAGACACGCGCGATTACGAAAAGAACATTGCCTATTTCGCTGAAAATGGATATGACGTGATCATTACGAATGGGATTGGATTACGCGACGATACGCTTCGCGCTGCCGGCCTGAATCCTGATGCGGTTTTCATCGGCATGAACCAGCCTGACGAAGAACCCCGCCCGAATTTTATCCCAGTCACTTTTGCAGAAGATCAAATGGGATTTGTTGCAGGGGCATTGGCGGCGCGTATTTCAGAAACACGGATCATCGGCGCGGTGTGTGAGACCTCCGGTATTGACTCGATCTGGAGAACCTGCGAGGGATTCCGCGCCGGGGCAAAATTTGTCGACGAAAAAATAAAGATTCAAGTACTCTATCGTGAAAATGGGGATCGCGAAAAATTATTTATTGATGAAGCCTGGGGATATACAAGCGGCCAGAAATTAATTCAACGCGGCGCAGATGTGATCTTTGCCGCAGGCGGGGTCACCGCGCAGGGCGCGTTGCGAGCAGCAGCCGAGGCAGAGGTTAATTCGATTGGTACCGAGCGGGATCAGGCCGCGGTTTTAGGAGAAGCAGGTTCAAGGGTCGTGACCTCTTTTTTTGGCAGCGCCAGCTTCGAGGTCCAGAATGTGATCCGATTGCTGAGGGATGGAAATATCAATCAGCGGCGATTAAGTCAAATTAAATATGTGCCGCTGCATCAGAGTTTCCCAGAAAGTTTAACACGCGAAATAGATACTTTGCTGTTAAGGTTGTTGATTGGAGATATCAAGACGGGTATTTCGTCTGAGAAGCCATAATTTGGGCCGGAGTTACCACATTTACTTTGTGTGGAGCAAAACAGGCCTCTGACATATATCGCATTTATTGTTCAGGCTTGCACAATAAAAAATAAAGATTTATACTTACAGAGTCGCAAGGCTTTGCTGATACAGCAAGCCAAAAACCCTTACTTTTCTAGAGGAGAAGAAAAAAATGAAAAAGCTCTATTTTGTAATGGCCCTGATGATCGTCGCATCGATGGTCCTCACGGCTTGTGGTGCAGCTGCGCCCAGTGAAGCTGATTGCTCTACAGCGGAGGTCTTCTGCGTTGGTCTCGTCACTGACGTGGGCAAGGTTGATGACAAGTCCTTCAATCAATCTGCCTGGGAAGGCGCTCAGAAGTCCAAGACCGACGGTGTGGCTGATGTCGTTCAATACATCGAAACCACCGACGC
>JANODZ010000467.1:0-3132 GCA_031412935.1 Anaerolineales bacterium | reverse complement strand
CACGACCGGCACATTAACAAAGCGGTAGTTCCCAAAGGCCGGGTTTTGCTCCGGGTTGGGCGGCAGGCACTTGCCCGCATTTACACACAATGCATATTGCCGATTGGTTACTTCTGAGCTGTAGATCCAATAGTCTGTGAGATTTACCTCCTTTTCAGGGGTATCCGAATAGTTCTCATAACCCATTAAGAAGGGGCCGCCCGGCACAGCTGCCAAAACAGAACCATCCACATGGGGAAACTTGGAACCGAGCTCCATCAGCGGGCCGGCCAGATCAATCGGAGCCTCAACCAATGTGGCCGGCACTTCACCTGCCGGCCCTGTACCAGGTTGTGTAATTGGCGCTTCGCTGGGCGCGGCTCCCCTGGCGCCACAGGCTGAAAGAATGATCAATAGAACCACAGCCGCGACCGAAAATTTTGCGTAACCTTTTTTCATAAACATTCTCCTCATATGGGTCTGATTTCCAGACATGCATTACATTAATTATACCTACTTGCGCTCAATTCTATATCCCCAATAAGTAACGGTACGAAACGGGCGCAGCCAACACAGGCAGGCTAAAAGACCTTGCTATTTGTTATTCACGGGATATATTCATGCCGTATAATTAATCCATGCTCAAACCCACCGATTTGATTTTGGTCTGTTTGCTTCCTTCGATGCGGGATATGGAAATTGCGCGCCTGCTGGGATGGTATCGCATTCCGCTGCGCAGCGCGCCGAAAGTGGTGGCCGTGGACTATTTGGCTTTTTACCAACCTGCAGCATTTGGCGAACGCGGCGGACAAATTGAATTCATCGCGCAAGTCAAGGGACATGAGCTCACCACCCGCGGCGAACTGCTCAAAGATGAAATTGATCATGCGCATGCCAAAGAAGAATATTACAAAATCCAAATCGGCGGACTTGAAAAATTAAAGGAACCCATCACAACAGACAAATGGAAACGCCTGACATTTTTATACTCCACCGGCGAATACCTACTCAACGCGAAAATATTGAACGATCTCGTTGTACAGAGTGAAGAACGTGAAATTCTGTGGAAGAGTCTGCGTGAACGCGCTGAAAATGAACAACTCTACAAAGTGGATTTGCCCGACGGGGTCATTCCGCCAGAGGTGTTAATGGCATTGCTTGGGATTAAAGAATGGCAAGCCGACTACAGCGCCAAGGATCAATCAGATGACAAAATTGATTAAAAATGGAACGCTTATTACAGCCTCGGAGACTTTTCAATCTGATATTTTGATCGAGGATGAAAAGATCACCCGCATCGGACTTAACCTGGAAGCTGATTCTGTCCAAGTGGTGGATGCCAAGGGTAAGCTGATCCTGCCCGGCGGCGTCGATCCGCATGTCCATTTGGATTTGCCCATGTTTGATACCGTCTCCTCCGACGACCATTACACCGGTCACAAAGCCGCGGCATTTGGGGGAACAACCACCGTGATGGATTTTGTCGTCCTGGAAAATGAAGGCTTCAAGCGCTCAGTAGACTTGTGGATGAAGAAAGCAGAAAAAGCTGCAATTGATTATTCCTTCCATATGAACTTAACCCAATTCAATGACAAGATCGCAAAAGAGATTCCGTCATTAATGAAAATGGGAATTCAAACGCTCAAAGTTTTCACTGCATATAACGGACGATTACGAATTGACGATGGCAGTATCTTCAAGGCAATGCAGATCGCAAAAAACAACGGCATGCTCGTCATGGCGCATTGTGAAAACGGCGATGTGATCGATACGCTCACCCGGCAGGCATTGGCAGAAGGGCACACTGATCCGATTTGGCACGCGTGGACAAGACCCAGCTGGGGCGCAGTGGATGCCACATTACGAGTGGCAGGTATGGCCGCAGATGCAGATGCGCCGGTTTACATCGTCCACATGAATGCAGGCGGCGAAGTGGATATGCTGCGTTACGCGCGCGAACGCGGGGTCAAGGTCATGGGTGAAACTTGTCCGCAATATTTGTTCTTCACAGAAGATGCGCTGAGCCGTGAGGATGGCGCAAAGTGGGTTTGCTCCCCGCCCCTGCGAACCGAGATGGACAACGCGCGTCTGCTGCAGGGATTGCATGACGGAACATTGCAAACGATTGGAACAGATCATTGTCCGTTTTTCTTTGATGGCACACAGCCGATCCTTTACGAAGGCAGGGAGATCGCGATAGCTGGAAAGGAATTGGGAAAATACAATTTCACAAAAATCCCCAATGGCCTGCCGGGAATTCAAGACCGTCTGCCCATTTTATGGACGCATGGTGTGCAAACAGGTCACATCACTCCGAATCAATTCGTGGCGTACACATCCACCAACCCTGCGAAAATATTCGGGTTGTATCCGCGCAAGGGTGCACTCGTCCCCGGGGCCGATGCGGATATTGTGATCTGGGATCCGGAGAAACGTATTAAACATGGCATCGCTAATTCGCAGCAACGCACCGATTACAACTTATACGAAGGCTGGGATTTGGTGGGCTATCCCGAAAAAGTTTTCCTGCGCGGCAGGCTGATCGTAGACGGGAAGAATTGGCTGGGCAAAAGCGGCGATGGGACGTTTTTAAAACGCGGTGAAGGGCAAATCCTTTAACCACGAAGGGTTCTAAGGAGCACAAAGGAAATCATGCCAATCAAAAGGCCCATTATTCATTGTGACGCACTCGTTGTCCACTGCATGGACTATCGTCTGCAAAAATTCCTGCAGCCGTGGATCACGGTCCGCTTTGGATACGACAACTTCGATATCGTCGCCTTGGCGGGCAGCGTGCACGATTATGAGGTGGTTTTAAAATACGTTGAACTTGCAGTAAATATTCACACGATTGAAACTGTCTGCCTTATTAACCACGAAGACTGCCGCGCATATGGACGTGACGGAACCTATAAGCGGCATAAACATGATCTGATCCATTCTCAATCCAAGATTATCGCCTTATTTCCAACTTTAAAGGTGGAAACTTTCTATTTGCATCTGGACGGAAATTTCGAATCAATCTCGTAAACAATCTTGAAGGCTGACTTGATCCCTGCAACCCCTGACACCCCTTCGGGGTTGAAACATATCCCCATTCAAGTTCTATTATCCTTTCACCCCTTCGGGGTTACGGACAACTTACCTCATTTC
>JANODZ010000466.1:0-4599 GCA_031412935.1 Anaerolineales bacterium | reverse complement strand
ACAATATCCTCAGTTACGATCTTTGAATTCATAATAAATGTGTGCAGCGATGGAACGGTTTGCAAGGGAGCGCCTGGCAAAAACGTTTCGCTAACCGCCAGCAAGCCATCATAGGGTTCTTCTCCAAAAGGCGAGTAGCGTCCGCGCGGACCTGCGACCCCGGCATAGATCTTGGTCGGCACATCAGGCATGGGCAATGTATCCATGAGTTGTTTATTTGAGAGGATTTTCCCGATATCGCCCATGAAGAGTCGAATCAGTCGGCGATGAGCAAATTTTCGCGCCGCCCGCGGCACCTGGGTCGGCGGCGCAAGAAATAAACAGGCTTTTGGTTTGTGGATTATTTTTGGCAAAACGGCGCGTGTTAAGATTGTCCCCAGCGAATGCCCGACAATTATATAGTCATTGGTTTGGACGCGCTTCTCAATGAAATTTTTATAGCGTTGGATACATTCATCCCAGCGCTCGAAGGTGACAGAATATCCAAACAGATGCGGTCGGATGTTAGATGCCCGAAGCCTAGCCGCCAAAATGGACATGGCAGCCGGTGTTCGTCCCATCCCGTGAATCAGGATTGCATCCACAACGATAATTTCCCTTAATCTTCAGCAGGTGCCGGAAAATTATCTCGAAAGCGGTATCTTCCCAGGATCGCCTGGATGAGTTTGGAATGCTCAGGGTCGAGTTCAATAAACTCAAAACCGATATTATAAGAGTGCTGAGATTCAACATCCTGCCGGCACCAGGCGGTACGCGCCCGTATAATAATGTGGGTTGTAGATACATGCGGCAGGTCTGTCGGGAACTCAATTTTCAACAACCGCTCCACCCCGGAGTCCACGGCTTTCTCACCGATCACCATTACCCCCGAGATGGTCAGGTCACCTACAAAGCCCAGTAATATCTTTTGATCCGAATCATAAACCGGCGTAAATGCTAAAAATTTCTTGCGCAATTCCTTTCGGTGTTCACCCATAAGATGCTCCTTTCAATTAAATTGCTCCAATCATTAATAAGATAATTTTAATATTTACCAACCCTAATCGTGTATATATTATACGCCCGCCTCATTCGCATTGCAACACAAGGTTCGTAATTAAACTGTAATCTAAATCTAATCCGCCGCGGCGGCGGGCATCTTATTTTATGGTTATAATCATCCAATGGATTTTTTCTTTCACGAAGACAAGCTTAATCGGGCAGTGCCGCAAGAAACAAAGATCAGCTCACTTTCTGCCCAGCCATATCCCGACGGCAACCGCCTGCGCGTAAATATTGAAGTAACCCCATTTCAAAAACGTCCTTATATCGAGGTGATCCTTAACGACTCAAACGGAGTTGAAGTTGCATCAACCAGTATCGTCGAGCCTTTGAGCTGGAAACTTGAATTCACGTTACACATTCGCGGCGAAATTAACAATCCCTACGCGCTCCAAGCCAGGCTGTATTATCCCGGGGGTCCGTCCAAAGAGCCGCTTGTTATTTCTTTTGATATAGATCCGAAGCATGCTAACCCTCAAGTTGACTCCAATTAATTGACATTTTCAATGCCGAATCATTTTCCCATCTCCCCCGTGAAGACCTTGTTTGCGATAACAGTTTTCAGTCTGGCGCTCCTAGGCTGCTCTCAATCAACAGACGCGACTCTTAATCCAGAAATTACGATCGAACCTTTGGTCACGAGCACTCCACCCGCCCCAGGATACAGCGGCCAGGGCAACCTGGTATTTCTATCCATTGAAGAAAATGGATACGCCCATCTATTTATCCAAAGTATCCCGCCGCTGGAATTTCCACTGACACGCATCACCACAGGCATCTGGAACGATACATCCCCCGCCCTCAGCCCGGACCGTACACAACTCGCGTTCGCCTCCGATAGAAGTGGATTTTGGGATCTGTACGTGATGAATTTACAAACCGGAGACGTGATCCAGATCACGAATTCACCCGAGTATGACTCCGCCCCTTCATGGTCGCCGGATGCCCAGTGGCTTGTTTTTGAAACCTACACAAACGACAATCTTGAGGTCTCGGTTGTATCCGTCAACGACCGTTCACAACCGATCCTGCCTATTACACAAAATTCCGCTTCAGACCATTCACCGGTTTGGGCGCCGGATGGCAGGCATGTGGCTTTCATCTCATCACGAGGCGGCGATAGTGACGTCTGGCTTGCCAATCTCGATTTCACCGGCGATGACCGTTTTCAAAACTTAAGCAATACTCCTTTTGCCTCAGAAAATTATCCTGTCTGGAATTTTGACGGATCACAATTATTGTGGGCATCCACTTCACAAACAGTAGGCTTTAGCGGACTTTATATCTGGCGGGCAAGCGAACCCGCTCGCGCTGCCCGTTGGATCGGCGATGGAAGTTGGGGCGCTTGGAATGAAACCGCACACCAGATCGTCGCGATCATCAGCGCAGCCAATCAACAATATATTACATCCTATGACATAAAAGGTAATTTGCTGCTCCCGTCCACCCCCATTAACGGGCGTATTCGCGGATTAACCTGGGGACTGGCTCAATTACCGAATCCCCTGCCTGCCTCATTTTCTCAAGCGGAAAAAGACACCCCAAATGCGTTATGGTCCCCCATCATTACGCCTGGCGCTGAAGTGCCAAATCAACGCTGGTATGTTGTTCCGATAAAAGATGTGCAGGCGCCCTATCCGCAATTGCATGATCTTGTAGACGAATCTTTTATTGCTTTACGCAACCGCACCATCATCGAAACCGGCTGGGACGGATTCGCCAGTCTTGAGAATGCCTTTATTCCGCTGACAATAAATCTCGACCCCGGTCTCGAGGAAGATTGGCTGTATACAGGCCGCGGAATCGCGATCAACTCACTTATGGCAGATACTGGCTGGATGGTGACTTTGCGGGAAGATGTGGGAGCGCAAACTTATTGGCATTTATATATCCGCGCGTCCATTCAAGATGGTTCACTCGGCGAACCAATTCACAACGCGCCGTGGAATTTGAGCGCGCGTTATGAATTAAATCCGCGTACGTATGAACAAGGCGGTGAATATTCGTTTGTGCCCGCTGGTTATTGGATCGATCTGACCGCATTAGCCGCAACTTTTGGCTGGGAACGCCTGCCCGCACTCCCCACCTGGCGTACCTATTTTAAAGGAGCTCGTTTTACAGAATTTGCTTTAACAAGCGGTTTGAATTGGTATAGCGCGATGCTCGAGTTATATCCATCCGAAGCGCTCATCACACCCACTCGTGTCCTCGCTCCCAGCATAACACCCACCATCACCTCTTCTCCGACTACTACAAATTTCCCCACCCGGACCCCACGAGATACGAGTACCCCCACACTCACAGCCACGCAGACATTAACACCTACAGCAACCATGACCCCTTTGCCGTCCCCTACACCTCCGACAATTATTCCGTAACGACTCACGGATGCAAAATACGGAAACTCGCTCGAAAATGATCCTCAAATTTTCTTTACCCACTATTTTTTTTCTAATTACCTTAACCTCTTGTGGAGGATTAAGTACACCCAGCCCCACGCCGGTAGTGGCTGAAGCGCCGGATCAACAGCGGGATAACATAGAACGATCAATAAACCTGACTCCTTCACCTATCCCATTTCAATTTACTCTACCCACCCCGGGCGCAGAGCCAATATCCGGCTGGCGGCCTCCTTTGTATCCTGTTCCATGGGCATTATCACCCTATGACCATTTTTATTTTACGAGACCCGTCGCGGCAGATCAGGTGAATTGGCCGATTGCAGATTATCGATATGGCGGGATTTTCTTCGCGCCAAACATCGTCCACACCGGCATAGATATAGATGCGGAGGATGAAGCGCCTATTCAGGCAGCAGGCGCAGGCACGGTCGTGTGGGCCGGCTGGGGTTTGTTTACTGAAACTCCAAAAAATGAAAATGACCCTTATGGGTTGGCAGTTGCCATTCGTCATGATTTTGGTTATAAGGAGCAGCAACTTTATACTGTCTACGCTCATATGAGTAAAGTGCTTGTAGTGGTCGGCCAGCATATAGAGACTGGGGATTTACTCGGTCTGGTCGGAGCCACTGGCGCTGTTACCGGGCCGCATGTTCACTTTGAGGTGCGCATGGGTTTAAACTCATTTGACGACACCTTTAATCCTGAGCTGTGGATTGCTCCCCCGCAAGGCTGGGGCGTATTAGTTGGCAGGGTTTTGGACACAGATAAAGAAACCATATCGCGCAAGGATGTAATCGTAAGGTCTGAAGAAACAAAAAAAACTTACCTTGTAAAAACCTATGGAAGCGGCGGCGCCATTAATTTTGATCCCTACTATAACGAAAACCTTGTTCTCGGCGATCTGCCGGCTGGGATCTACAAAATTGTCATTTCGTTCGATAAAAAAAATATACAAACCTGGGTTGAGATATTTCCCGGGCAAGTAACCTACTTTACCTTTGAGGGCGCAAACGGCTTCGGATCTAACCGTCCTTCAGCGCCTTCCCCTGATTTTTTACCTCAATTAATTTCTGGTTCTGCGCCACTCCCCTGATGATAACATTTCCAAATCCGCTTGACGGAATTTCAATTTTGCGTCAAAGGCTTAAGGCGAAAA
>JANODZ010000465.1:0-2874 GCA_031412935.1 Anaerolineales bacterium | reverse complement strand
GATCGCCGCCACCCTTTCTTCATCTTTCTCACTTCCCAGTTTAATTTTCAAAATAGAATGGCCCGAGGCTTTCGCCTGCGCGGCCATGACTGAAGGTTCGTCCATGCCGATCGTGAAGGATGTCAGCGGCAGGTTGTTTGGATTCAATCCGAATAATTTATACAACGGCTGACCAAGTTTTTTACCCCACAGGTCATGCAAGGCTTCATCAATCGCAGATCTCGCGGCGCGCGAACCTGCAGGTCGAAGCGCAAGAATTCTGTCCAGGTCAAAAAGGTCATGACCCAGATCAGGCACCGACTTTAGATATTCAATGATCCCGGCCTGAGTCTCTCCATAATAAGGGACAGCCGCCGCTTCCCCCACCCCATCATCAAGATAGACGAGCACGTTAAAGCGCTGGTCCGTTGCACCATGCGCCACACGGAAGGTTGTTTTTAAATCAAGTGTAATTGGCTCCCAGGTTAGTTTCATAATTTCCTCCAATAGTAAATGTTCTGTCGGGAGCCAAGCCTCCGACAGAACATTATCAAGAATTATTTCTATTCAAAAAATCCAAAACCTTTGCCAGCCATTCCTCAGGATGTTCCATGTGCACACTATGACCTGTCTTTTCTGGAATCCACAACTCGGCGTTTGGATTTTGTTCAGCGATGTATTGCGCGTGTTTATCAGGCGCGTTGACAGTATCCTGCGCGCCCATGATGACCAGCGTGGGCCGGGTCACTTTTGCGAGATCAGCGGGCGTGTAATTTGGCTCGGAGATAATTTCCTGCATCGTCATCTGCAAAAGGTCACGCCAGTACCCGTCTCCGTTCACCTCGCTATGCAAGGCGATCATTTCATTCATCCACTCCGGCGCTTCACGCGCCACACGCTCAGGGTTGAATAAAGCCGGCTCACGGTCGATTAAATACTGCGTCACGTATGCATTCGCCGCTTGCGGGATGCAGGATTGAATCACATGCGGATGTTCCAGCAATGTGACCAGCGCAACATTCCCGCCGTTGCTGTGGCCGATAACATGCGCGCGTTCATAACCCATGGCGCGGATAAAATTTGCGGCGTCGTTGGCAAGCTCCTTAAATGAATAGGTGTTGTTTGGATTGTTCGAGTGGCCATGTCCGCGGCAATCAGGGACGAGCACTTTATAGTTTTTAGCCAACTGCGGGGCGATGTCGGACCAATCGGTCGGGCCGTCAATCGTCGAACCGTGGATCAATAAAACGGGGGCGCGATTCGGCTGGTCATCCCCAAACGTTTCATAAAAAATATTCGCATCGTTAATGGTTATATAAGGCATCACTTAATCTTAACACAAATCGTGTAAAATCAATCCATGCGGACAGACATCCAGGACAAACTAAATGAACTTTCAGCGCATTGCGATTCGCGCGTCTCTATATTTGATGTGGAGATCAGCGGGTTGGATCATCTGACTCTCACATTGAGCGGAAGAGTCCTGCGTCAAAATCAAGTGGATGACCTGCAGCGCCTTTTTCCCAATCTGCGTGTGGATTCCGCTTCGATAAATATTCTCAGTCAACCCAACCTGCCGAGCATGAACGTCTTAACGAACCTGACAGGCTTGTATGCAAAGCCAACATTTGGCATGCCGCTTTCCGGTGAATTATATTTTGGAACAAAATTAGAAGTGCTTGAAGAAAAAGATCGTTGGGTTTTCACCCGCCAAGATGACGGCTATCTAGGCTGGGCATATAAACCCTATCTTTCAGATTCAATGAACAAAACTTCCACTCACCTGATCACTTCACCCGTCATTGAATTACACATTGAACCCGATGTAAACAGTGAAGTACTCACCCGCGTTGTAAGCGGCACAGGAGTCACCGTTCAAGAAAATAATGGCGCCTGGGCAAAAATCATTGCGAATAAAAATGGCTGGGTGCGGTCGTCTGCACTTCGTGCCATAAAGGAAATTCCACAATCGATCGAAGCGCGCCGCGCCGATCTTGTAAATGATTCAACAAGGATGATCGGTATTCCTTATCTGTGGGGCGGCACAAGCGGCAATGGCATTGACTGTTCGGGGTTCGCCCGCCTGCTTCATCGCTGGATCGGTATTGAAATTCCGCGCGATGCAGATATGCAATCTCTGGCAGCGAAACGCGTGGAGCCCCCTTTTGAGATCGGGGACCTGCTCTTCTTTGGCGAAGGTGACAGCGACCGCCAAGTAACCCATGTTGGGGTCAGCCTCGGCGGCTGGAATATGATCCACTCATCTCGTTCCCAAAACGGAGTTTATATTGATGATGTTCAGAAAAAAGAATATCTGCGTGAGATTTATATGCACTGCGGATCGTTCCTGAGATAATGATGAAATCATTTCGCAAAGAACTTTGGTTCAACAGCCCTTCACGCCGTGAATTTATAAACATCACGCAACAAGTCGAAGCATGCTTACACGAAAGCGGGATCCGCGAGGGACTTTGTTTAGTAAATCCTATTCATCGTACTTGGCATCTTACGTGGTTTCTCTCAACCCGACGCACCAAATCTAATACTTCTAATACATAAAATCATAGAGAGGGATCAAGGACAAACTGGCTATCAGACCTTAGACAGCTCTGAAAACTATCCTATCATTCTTTGTCGTACACGAAAAATATCGTCGATTGTGTTTGACTCTGCACTTGTGGGTATTGTGGGGATTCGTTTAAGTCATGCACGTAGGAGCAAACTAAGCGAAACAAGCGAAGTAATACGTAAACGTGAGCAGGCAGCCCGTGAACTTCAACGAATCCGCTTTTCGACAAACGGATCATCTGGGATCATTTCCAACGCCGACATGCGCATCGGTGAGATTCGCCAATTTTGTCAGTTGCAGGATGAAGGTCAGAGCTTGATGCGCTC
>JANODZ010000464.1:0-6437 GCA_031412935.1 Anaerolineales bacterium | reverse complement strand
TATTGCCAGCCATAATGCAAATTGCCAGAATCCTGCCAGGGAGTTTTTTTGGGTAAGGGCCGTCATCCTGCTCCTTTATCTATTCTCAACAGCGCTGAGTGTAATCATATCCCGCCGATTAGGGAAGGAACAATTCCCTGTGGATGATCAAGTTGAATGCGCTTAATCTATTAGACTTCTTGCAAAAGTAACATTTTCACCACGCTCAAGGCGGCGTCCCCGCCGCCGAGGACGGCAGCGGGAGCACTTATGCAAGAGGGCTATTATTTATTTCCCTCGACTTTGCAATAACCGCCCATGAGTGGCAGGTAAATCATTTACAATGGAGGCATGCACAAGCCATTGATCACCAGCCCGGGCAACTCACTCATTAAACAAGCGCGTGCCTTGCGTCAAAAGAAGGCGCGTGTTGAAAGCGGATCATTTCTGATTGAAGGCATTCATCACATTGGCGAGGCGTTTGAAGCAGGCTGGGAGATCGAATCAGTTTTATATGCCTCCGGCTTGCTCACCAGTCCCTTCGCCCATGACCTGATCTCCCGCCTTCATTTTCAGCCTCAGCCTGTCACTGCGCAAGTGATGGAATCACTGGCTGATAAAGACAATCCCCAGGGTATTCTTGCGATCGCCCGCCAGAAAAAGAGCCAGCTTAAAGATATCAAACCCTCCAAAAGCGCGGTTGCGCTTGTCTCTCCGCAAGACCCCGGCAATGTCGGCACGATCCTGCGCACCATGGATGCGGCGGGTGTTGAGCTGCTATTCCTGCTCGATGGCGGCGTGGAGCTTTATCATCCGACAGTCGTCCGCGCCAGCATGGGCACCTTGTTCTGGAAAACGATCGTTCAAACCTCCTTTGACGAATTTATTAAATGGACTCATCTGCATAAATATCAACGGATTGGCACATCCTCTAAAGCCGCTCAGGATTATCACAGCCTGGCTCCTCAGAACCCCTGGGTTTTATTATTAGGCAATGAGCAAAAAGGACTTTCCCCCGCGCAATCCGCCGCCTGTGACGGGGTCGTGTCCCTGCCGATGCAAGGACGGGTCAGTTCCCTAAATCTGTCAGTCGCGGCGGGAGTGTTGTTGTACGAATTTAATAGCAAACCTCCGAGGTCTTAAAGACCTCGGAGGTTTGCTATATCGATTTAGATCTCATCTCCATCGTCATCGAGCCAATCATCATCCTCTTCGTCGCCATCTTCTTCGTCCCACGCTTCAGCATCATCTTCTTCCTCCCAGCCGTCATCCTTCTTGACGGATCCGTCCGTGGCAGAATAGGTGGCGCACCCGGTATCCGGATCCAGCTCCACTGCGGCGGCGGAACAATAACCTTCGTCTACGAACACGCAATCAATATAATGACACTTTATACGGGGCATGTAGCTTCCTCCTAAGATTGGGGCTGTCTGATCAGACGCGTGACTGCAAGAATAAAAATCAGCGTCATCGCAATCTGAGATGTGACACAAAATGGGCAGAGTGCCTTGAGCAGCGCGATCTCAACATAGATCAGCCAGACCGTGAAAATAAAACCCGTCAGCGACAATCCGAAGACCATTAACGTGCCGTTCAACTTAAAAAATCGATTTCGTTTCTCAAAATAATGCACGGTCAGGATCGCCAGATAACCAAGGATGCCAATTACCGCCACAGGGATCTCATTAACTTCAGAATAGATGCTGGAGTTTACGGTGGAACAATCCCCGGAGCCGAGACACATCCTATCATCAGATGTGGCTTTGTAGATGGTCATATAAATTGAAACCAGCAAACCCAAAACTACGAGTACAACCGACGTGCGATATAACCATTTATCCATGCATCCTCACAGTAGTATGGCTTCCAGTTCCTCGCCAACAGGCACGCATTTTACACCAGCGGGGATGATAAGTAAAGCATTCGCCTGCACCAAAGAGAATAGATTCCCTGAACCCTGATGGCTTGTTAAAGTTGCGACTGGGATGCCGTTTTCATTGCGGATTCTCACCCGCAGGTAACTCTCACGCCCGTCAGATTCGATCTCTTCTGCGCATCTTACTTTAACGGTGCGTCTGCCGCCGTCCAATTGGCCGCTTAGTTTTTCAAGCACGGGGCGTACGAAGATCTCAAACCCAACAAATGCCGATACGGGATTGCCCGGTAATCCGATGAATAATTTGTCTTGAAATTCACCAAATGCCAGCGGTTTGCCCGGCCGCATATTGATGCGCCAAAAATCCAATTTGCCGCTGGATTCGATCACTTCTTTTACAAAGTCAAATGCGCCGACACTCACACCCGCAGAAGAGACGATTAGATCCACATTTTCATTGCGGGCTTTTTGTAACAATTCCTGCACAGAGTCACGGGTATCTTTTGCCACGCCCAATCTTATAACTTCAGCTCCCGTAGTTTGGATCGAAGCCCCGAGCGTAAAGGAATTTGAGTCGTGGATCTTCCCCGCTGTCAGGGGCGAGTCTACATCCATGAGTTCATCGCCGGAAGAGAGCAGCGCCACGCGCGGCTTTTTATGGACATTTACATTTGCAATTCCCAGCATCGCTAGCAGCCCCAGATCCTGGGCTTTGATTTTGCGGCCTTTCTGCAGGACAACATCGCCTGTATGAACATCCGCGCCGCGCAGGCGGATATTTTCGCCGGCATTAATATTTTTTATAAATGTAATGGTTTGCGGCGCAGCCGAACCCGCATTGCGTGAATGAAAATCTGTATCTTCCACAGCGATGACCGCATCCGCGCCCCTGGGTATTTGTGCGCCGGTCATAATGCGCGCGGACTGACCTTGTGCGAGAGTCACAGTCGGCGCCGACCCGGCTGGGATGTCTGCGATCACACTTAAAGATACTTCGGCTGCGGCGCTGTGTGAGTCAACGGCGCGGATGGCGAATCCATCCATTGAGGAGTTATCAAATTGGGGCAGGTCATGGGCTGAGGCAATGTCCACTGCCAGCACACGCCCGGCGCACTCGATCAACGGAATGTTTTCTTCCGCCGTGGCTTGAAAATGAGAGAGGATGCGCTCACGCGCTTCGGTGACAGATAGCATGGCTTAAATCGCCGCCATTATACATCATTGATTCGCAGGAAATGGGTTGTTCGTTGTGAAAAGGAATTTATTTCAGCCCGGATTGTTACGATGAGCTTCCATTACATTGGGGAGGTTTTCAATGCGCGAAAGAACGCGGCTGAGTTGTGTCAGGTCCTTGACTTCGATGATCAGGCGCAGGTCCGCCATGCTGCGGTTGACGTTTACCTTTACATCGGCAATGTTGATACTTTCATCTGAAAGTAAATTGGATATATCGCTGACCAACCCCTGGCGATCATATGCTTTTATTTTTATAGGAACCGGATAGGTGCGCTCCACACGTCCCCAACCCACTTGCAGCAAGCGCTCGCGATCTTTGCTCGCCAGAATATTCGGGCAATCCTGGCGGTGAATGGTTGCGCCGCGTCCGCGTGTAATATAACCGACCACTTGATCGCCCGGCATTGGGTTGCAGCAGCGCGCCATCGAGGAAAGCATGCCCTTCAACCCAACGACTTCAATCGCATTTGTGGAAGTCGCCGGCGCAGCGGATGTGCTGATTTCAAAAATATCGCTCGCCTGTTCCTGCTGCGAGAATTGTCGGATGATCTTGCTTACAGAAAGGTCGCCATTCCCGAGCGCGATGAACATTTCATCCGGCGTTTTAAAATCAAGGTCGCGCGCCATCTTTTCAAAGTTGACGTCTGTCAATCCTAGCCTTTTTAATTCCCTGTCAAGCGTGTCGCGGCCTTGCGCAAGATTTTGTTCATCCTCCTGTTTCTTGAACCAGACCTTTATTTTTGAACGGGCGCGCTGTGTGTGCACAAGCCCAAGATTTAAATTCAGCCAATCGCGGCTGGGTCCGCCTCGTTTTGCCGTCAGGATTTCAACCTGGTCGCCGGTCTTTAGCTCCTGATATAAGGGGACGAGTTTTCCATTAATTCGCGCGCCGCGGCAGCAATGACCAATATCGGTGTGGACGTGATACGCGAAATCGATGGGTGTCGAGCCGGCCGGCATGTCAATGATGTCGCCGCGCGGTGTGAAGATATAAACGCGGTCTTGAAAAACGTCGCTGCGCATCGATTCGACGAATTCAGCGGCGTCGTTTACATCTGTGCGCCATTCCATCATGCTGCGCAGTGAATTGATGCGCTGCTCATAATTTTTATCGGCGTGCTTTGTGTTTTCTTTATAGCGCCAATGCGCGGCAATGCCATATTCCGCGTTGAGGTGCATCTCATTCGTGCGGATCTGCACTTCGAGCGGACGTTTATCGTCGTAAATTACAGCGGTATGCAGGGATTGATAAAAATTATCTTTTGCGGCGGCAATGTAGTCGTCAAATTCCTGCGGGATCGGGCGCCATGAAGTATGGATCACTCCCAGCGCGGCATAGCAGGCGGGCACATCCGGCACGATCAGGCGCACCGCGCGCACGTCACGCACCATGTCAAATGGCTTATCCTTCTTTTGCATTTTCTTGTAGATCGAATAAATATGTTTCGGGCGTCCGCTCACTTCAGCTTTAATGTTGTTCTGCTGCAGCAGTTTTACAAGGTTTTCTTTTATGGTTTCAAGCTGGGCTTCACGGTCCGGTCTTTTTTCAGTTAGTAACTCGGCGATCTCTTTATACTTTACAGGATTAATATAACGAAAACCGAGATCCTCAAGCTCCCACTTGATCTGCCAGATGCCCAATCTATTTGCGAGCGGGGCAAAAATATCCAGCGTCTCCTGGGCGATGCGTTTACGCTTAACCTCCGGCATATGGCCCAAGGTACGCATATTATGCAAACGGTCTGCCAGTTTGATGAGCACGACCCGCACATCATCACCCATCGCAAGGAAGGTCTTGCGCAAGGTTTCTGAAACAATATCTTCCTTGCGGCCCAGCAAGGCAAATTCGATCGGGGTGTCGTCATCCTTCCGCCCGATTTCGCCATTTTCTGCATGTTGGTCTCCGCGCGACACACTCGGCAGGTGGGTTAATTTGGTCACACCATCCACGAGGATCTTTACCGTATCTCCAAAATCGCGGCGGATATCGGCCAGGGTGAGCTTTGTATCTTCCACAGTGTCATGCAGTAGTCCGGCCGCAATCACTTCAGGCGGCACTTTTAGATCAGACAATATGCCCGCAACCGCAATACAGTGAATAATATAAGGCTCGCCCGATATACGCTTTTGTTCGCGATGCGCCTCCTCTGCCGCCCGATATGCGCGTTGCACTAGGTCGCGATCCGCGACAGTGTAATTTTCGGGTAAATGCTCGAGTAGTTTTTCGAGCGGGATAGCTATATTGACTGATTTCATTCAAGATATTGTACTACTGAGTTTTGTGTTTATAATCAACAGATCGGATTTCCGGAGAAGAGTTTCCAGGGTTTATCAGGTTGTTGATGGATTATTAATCCGCAGATATTACTATTATGCCTCTCACGAATAATGTCACAAGATTTCTAAATGCGCACAAGGTGTCCTATACCGCGCATGAATTGCCTCCCGAAAAACTTAGCGCCGTGGAAGCGGCGCGGGTGATGGGTGTATTACCTGATCGGGTCTTTAAGACGATTGTGATTACGCGTGAAAAAAAGAAGCCTGTCCTGGCGGTTATCCCCGCGCCCCGCACTGTGGATTTAAAACGATTGGCAGTTTTTTTGGCTGAAAAAAAAGTGTCCCTGCCGACCGAGCGCCAAGCAGAAGCGTTGACAGGTTTGCTGGCCGGGGGCATTTCTCCGCTGGCTTTGATCCACAAAGGCTTTCAAGTGGTGATCGATGTTGCAGCGCAAGGGTACGAAAAAATTTACATCTCAGGCGGTCAACGCGGACTGGATATTCAACTGCCTGTCACTGATCTTGCAAACCTGACAAACGCCCGTTTTGGTGAAATCAGCCGCGAAGAATAAAAAAGTTTCGTGAGATTAAGTTAGGTAAAAAAACTATTTCACCACAAAGAGCACAAAGAGCACAAAGAGCACAAAGATTTAAAAAGATTCTTCTCAGTGAACTCTGTGATCTCCGTGGTGGATTCTTTTACTCAATCAATATTTGCCGTAATTTACCGGCTCACTCATTGCGGCGGCTACTTCAAGTTTTTTATGCTTCTCAGCCCCGAGCTTTTCCCAATATTCTGCGCGATTTTTCACGCCGTACACCCATTCATCCAAATAAGCCTTGACAGTCTGCGGCGACTCGCTGATCTTATCCCAAGCGAGATAAAACTCGTTGTCGCGGTCATAATATCCCTGCGAATACGATGGATGGCTTGCATGGGGAACATGGCATACCGCGTCTACGATGTTCGCGGGGATCATCGTCCGATTCGGGTCTGCACAGGCCCTCGAACCAGCGGCGCAGGTCGCCACGCAGGCGCTCGCGGTGCACACCTTACCGGCGCCACAGG
>JANODZ010000463.1:0-1940 GCA_031412935.1 Anaerolineales bacterium | reverse complement strand
TCGAAAGGAAATACTCTCATGGAAATTCCAAGACATTGGCGACTGAAAAAACAACGATATGGATTGGTGGGTGAAGTCTGCCCGCATTGTGACCACAAAATTTTCCCGCCCCGCGATGTATGTCCCAATTGCGGTGACGAGGCCAAGGAACAATTTGCATTCAGCGGCAAAGGTGAGGTTTATTCCTACACCACCGTTTACGAAGCCCCAGCAGGTTTTGACGCAAATGCACCTTATACCGTGGCAATTGTGAAATTAGAAGAAGGCCCCATGCTTACCGCGCAGTTGACCGATATTGGAGAACAACCAATTTCAATCGGCATGCCCGTGGAAATGGTCACCCGCAAGATGCGCAACGACGGCGACGAACGAGGATTAATAGTATACGGATATAAATTTCGTCCCGCGATGCAACATCCCATTACAGTATAAATAATATCGGCTCTTTAACTAAACAGGACAGGCAAATTGCCTGTCCTGTTTTTTATATTCTGCTTTCAATAGACCTCTTGCGAAAGTCCGAAGTACCAAAGTAGGTCAGGCTTGCAGCCTGACAATTTTTGATGATATGAGTTTTGGCGGGTTGAAAACCCGCCCTACAAATTCTTATGCGAGAGGTCTAATGAAATAACTATAATCCGCCGGCGAGATCAATATAAAAGATAACAAACTATATATCTGCCCGTCAGTGTATACTGACAGCGGGATTTATTAAATCATGTCCAAATCAAACGAAACAAAATGGGATGTACTTGTTGTTGGCGGCGGACCTGCGGGATTCTTTGCCGCGATTCGCTGTGCAGAATTAAATCCAAAACTGCGCGTGCTGGTTCTTGAAAAAGCGCGGCAGACTTTGGGTAAGGTGCTCATCTCTGGCGGCGGACGCTGCAACGTGACACATGCTTGTTTTGATCCTGCGCAGCTGATCACATATTATCCGCGCGGGGGCGCAGCCTTGCGCGGCGCGTTTACCCGATTTCATCCTGCGGATACGGTCAAGTGGTTTGAAAAGCATGGTGTGAAACTAAAAACCGAACCCGATGGACGCATGTTTCCAGTCACAGATTCTTCGGAGACTATCGCACAGTGTTTGCGCGAGAGCGCTAAAAATGCCGGGGTCGAGGTGAAAATGGGGATGAGTCTGCAAAAGGTGGAAAAAAGCCTGGATGACGGATTCAGGCTGACGGTCCAGAAAGAGGCGGCGGTTCTTCATCTGCAAACAGAAAAATTATTGCTTGCAACTGGCAGTGACCCAAGAACCTGGGAAATCGTCCAGTCGTTGGGGCATTCCATCGAAGAACCTGTGCCTTCATTATTTACATTTAATATTTCAGATAAACGCTTGGAAGGATTGGCGGGCGTATCGATTGAGTCAGCTGTTGTGAAAATGGATTCACTAACACAACGCGGACCCTTACTGATCACCCACTGGGGCTTGAGCGGACCGGCGATGTTAAAGTTATCGGCCTGGGGCGCGCGCGAATTGTTTGAGAAAAAATATCGCACAACATTATCTGTGAATTGGCTCGGCGATTACACGTTTGATAAAACGCTCGAAGTTTTACAAAGGCACAAAGCCTGGCATGAGAATGTACGCAGGAAAGTTTTGACCGAACCCGCGTTCACACAATTGCCGGCGCGCTTATGGAAACAGCTCGCTCAATTTATTGGCGATAAAAACTGGGGTGATATTTCAAAAACTGAAATACGCAAACTTGCCGAAGAATTAACCGCAGGTCAATTTGAGGTCGATGGCAAGGGACAATTTAAGGAAGAGTTTGTCACTTGCGGCGGCGTGCGTTTGGATGAGGTGGATTTCAAAACCATGCAAAGCCGTGTGGTACAAGATCTTTACTTTGCCGGCGAAGTGTTGGATATTGACGGCATCACCGGCGGATTCAATTTTCAATCCTCCTGGACGACAGGTTGGCTGGCAGGGC
>JANODZ010000462.1:0-2405 GCA_031412935.1 Anaerolineales bacterium | reverse complement strand
CGGTGGAATCAATCGCTTTGTCGAGGGTCATATGAACAGTATGCCGGTCTCACCATTCGGGCCTGTGGTGCATGTCCACGGGCCAGACGGTGTGACGCAACAGGGTTTTACGCTGGCTGAGTCAGCCCGGATGATGCCCGTTACGCATCGCCCCTTGCTCGCAAGAGCGCCCAAAACCGGTGAAGTTCCTGAGAGCCGGTGGCCGCAAGGTCTGGAGAGTTTTGTACGTTGTCTGACCCAGTCGGGGTGCATCACTTTCCCGGCAGGGGAGTGGTCTCCCCATTTTTTACTTTATTAAGGAGACCATCATGTCAAAACAAGCAGCAGCACGTGTTCCATCCAAAGCCCCTGTTCAATTCACGAGGATTAAATGGCTTGGTTAAATAGTCATCCGCGCCAAGTTCGAGACCGATGATCTTATCAATATCTTCGTCACGCGCTGTGAGCATAATGATCGGCGTTTGATCACCGCTGGCGCGCAATTTCCGACAGACTTCAAAACCATCCAGCTTTGGGAGCATTACATCCAGCACGATCAACGCAGGACGATGTTTTACAACCGCTTCAAGCGCGGCTGCGCCATCCCCCACTTCCTGTACTCGAAAACCATCCCGCTCAAAATACATGCGCGCGAGTTGAACAATGGATGGTTCGTCGTCAACGATCAGGATCAGTTCAGCTGACATTATTTAAAATCATTGCAATGGCTTCGATTTCCACCAGGCCGCCTTTGGGCAACCCCGCCACTGCAACAGTGCTGCGTGCAGGTGGATTCTCTCCGAAGAATTCAGCATAGATGGCATTCATCTTGGGAAAGTCACTCATGTCTTTAAGAAAAACAGTGGTCTTGATTACCTGCCCAAGCGTGGAGCCGGCGGCTTCAACTACATTTTGTAAATTAGTGAGCGCCTGACGCGCCTGCTCTTCGACAGCGCCGGCAACCAACTCACCTGTGATAGGGTCCAGCCCAATCTGGCCCGCAGTGTAGACGATCGACTCAGTGCAAATTGCTTGAGAATAGGGACCAATAGCCTTTGGAGCTTTATCTGTTTGAATGATTTTCTTTTTCATAACTACCTCTTCATATTTTAATGAGACATGACGAATTAATAAGGTGAACAGGATACATGGAACCTGATCATTTTAATCCAGAAATGGTTTTACAGGCTAGATTTATAAGTTGGTTACGTTACGAAAATAGCGATTAAATCCGATGGTATCGAACAATAACATACAAAGGCACAGTGTAGACTGCGCCTTTGTATTTGGCAAAGATCGTATATTTTACTTGGTATGGTCCAATCCATCCGAGGGCTTATTTGCGGTACGGAAGGCTTTCATCGCTTCACGTAAAACCTTACCCGTTCCGCCCATCAAGGTTTTTAATTCCTTTAACTTTTCACCTAACTCGTGCAAGGTTGACTTGGCATTCTCGGCATCAGTGACCTTGCCATTGGCATCAAATCCTTGATGGCTGTTGACAATTCCTTTGATACTTTCATAAGTGGGCTTGGCTTTCAACGCTGCGGCTTCAAAAGCATCGAGTGCAGCCTGCAAAGCAGTCACATCTTTACCACTTTCAGCAATTTTATTTATTCTGTCCTGGATTTTAGCGACCTGCCCATCAATATCGGCAAACGCCTTACCGAAGTGCTCATAATGCTTCATTTGACGAGCCCAGATCTGCTCCAACTTTTCGTTGGTCAACTCGCCTTTGGGTGGATTTTCACCTTGAGCAAACACACTCGTCGCAGGGAATGCAGAAAAGACGAGCGCGGCGGCCAAAGCCGCCAAAACTAATTTTTTGATCATATTTTTCATAGTAAACCTCCTTTTAGGTTACTTTGCAATTCTAAGCGCCACAGGTTATACAGGTATGGCAGGGATGTAAAAAGGTTGTAAAAAATTCTCCATTTACAGCTTCGATAAAATCGGTTTCTCCAAATACTTGGCAAAGTATAATCCACCCATGAATTTTCAAACCCAAATTGATATTGAATTTGATCGTGCCAGTCAGGCGCGCTCCAAAGGGAATGAGGGGCAAGCCCGTGTTTGCGCCAGGCGTGCGGCAGGAATTGCAATACGTGAATATCTCACCCACCTAGAGACTCGCACCCCAAGCTCGAGCGCCTACGATCTGTTAACCCTGCTTAAGGAGAACCCGCAACTCCCGCCAGATTTGAAGCTGATCGCTGAGCATTTGACATTGCGTGTCACTGAAGAATTCAAACTCCCCGTCGAAGCGGACCTGATCGCCGAAGCGCGGATTTTATGTGATTGGTTATTTAAACAAATAGACCCCAAGGATTTTAGAAATCCTTAGGGTCTATTGCTCAACTCAAATAATTTAGAGCATGTCCTTGCGCCCAGCTAGATAATAAAAGGCGCGTGCGAGGGTGATAAGC
>JANODZ010000461.1:0-2375 GCA_031412935.1 Anaerolineales bacterium | reverse complement strand
GTGCCCGACATGCGGACGTAATTATCGTCTGCGCGGTGTTTAGGGTGATTGATGTATACGGATAAGGCTTTTTCAGATAAAGGAGCAATAACATTTCGTCCGGGAGCTACCAGGTCGGGTTTGGCAAAGCCATCAAACGTGGGGCCATAAGCAGAGAAGAGAGCCAGATTGTCATCCACAAGATCCCCTGTGCCTTTATCTTCTGTCGCACCAACGGTGATGACGAAGGGATCATTGGCGGGCGGGTACAAAATAGACGGCCCATTTGCTGTGCCGTTGTTGCCAGCCGAGACCACTACTACGATGCCATTGAACCATAGGATTTCAACTGCTGCATCCAGGGGACTCGTGTGGTATGACTGGTCAACCGTGCTATTGACAGAGATGTTCACCACTCGGATATTGTAGAGATCCTTGTTGTCGTAGATCCATTGCAGACCGTCCAACACATTGGATTCGTAAGATTTGCCATCCTTATCGCTGACTTTGAGGTTCACAAGGTTGACGCCCGGCGCCACGCCTTTAAATTTTCCGTTGGAATTAACGCCATTGCCGCCGATGATGCCAGCCACGTGAGTGCCATGCCCGTACCAATCACTTGTGCTGCCGTGATCCCCAAAAAATTCACTTTCAACGATACGGGAATGATTACCTTCGGAGTTGAAGTCATCATTTTTCGGGCTGATTCCACTGTCGATCACAGCAACTGTAACACCCTGACCGTCCAAGCTGATCAGTTGATCTGCGCGAACCGTAGAAAGGAAATTGGAGGGGCGGGCGAATGCAATCGCAATATCGTCGAAGTAGATGTATCGGGCACTATTCTCCTGCCCATCGACCAGGAAACGAATTCGGGTACTTGAGCTTGCGTAGTCGCTAATATCAAAACTATCGGTAGCGGCGCCGATTTGTTTTTTGCTGGAGTATGTTTGCAGAGTTGTCCAACTCGCGCCTCCGTCGGAGGAGACCTGAAGCTGAACTTGCTCGGATTTTCCATGAGAGGAGTCTAGCAGGTTGTTTCGATAGAACGACAGCCAAACGGAGACAAAGCCGCTGAGGTCGGCTTCACGATATATGTATTCACCTATTTCAGCTGGTTCAATTTCAAGGCAATATCCAATTCCACCTGCACAGTTGTCGTTCTGCACAACTTGATTTGAGCCTGAATCCACCGTTGAAACCGAGTAATCACCATCTTGGTTCCCTTCGATCCAATCCCCCGACCATGTCCCATTGCCATTATTGCCGCTGTAAGTAATGCTTGTGAATTCATCGCGGATAGATTCCATACCCCCCGCAGCAGTTGAGACCATGGGTGCATCCGCCGAGATCCAGCGGACTTTTTTATTTTTAGCCAGCTTGATTATTTCTTTGCCGCTTATTTCTGCAGAGAAACTTTCAATTAATTTCAAATGTTTCTTGACCTTTCCGCCTCCCTTCTTCACATCTGTCAGCGGGTCTTCGTCTTTCAGATCCTTTTTGTCGGTCTCCCTCTGGACGATGACCTTAAAGGTGGCCGTCGGATTCTCTTCTGCCATTTGCAATAGACGCGGGTCAACTCTAGGCTCATTTTTGTCTCTTCCAGCCTGGGCAACCATGGATGGATTACCTAGAGAAATCAATATGAGCATCAGAACGATGATCGCATTAAAGAATAGTTTGGTTTTTCGCATATTTGTTCCTTTCGGAAGATATTCCTAAGGCTATTATTTCATATATGCTTGGATAGGATAATACGTGTTCCTACGTATTTTTTTTGGTGCCGAAATCCCCTTATTTTCAAATAAATTAAACAGCCCTTGGGCTGATTCCCAAAGGCTTTTGACATCTACCCGTTCCAACTAACGCTGGCGAAAGTATGCCAGCCTACGCTGGCAAATTGGGTTTGAGTGATATACATCACGGCCAGGAAAAGAAGGGTGATGGATATGGCGATCAGGATAAAGCCCGGCAATTTGTAGATCGTTTTTGTTGTTGTATTCATTGTCTATTCTCCTCGTGCAATTGATTTATTCATCCCAGCTGTCAGAGTTCCAGCCGACGCTGTTCCAGCCGACCTTGTTCCAGCCGACTTTGTTCCAGCCCACTTTGTTCCAGCCCACTTTGTTCCAGCCAACGCTGTCCCAGGTGATCGGGCACGCGCCACCGAGCAGGCGCAGCGTGCGACCACCATCAAACGCTTCTTCGCGCAGATGTTCCAGGACAGCGGACCGACCGCGCAACGCCGCGGCGCGCAGTTCACCGCACGCGAATGGGTCGACCAGGCCAGCGCGCGGGTCGCCACCGATCTGGCCGGCGCGCCGGATGCTCAGGCCGAGATCCGCGTGGCGCTGGGGTCCGCCTTGCTGGCCTTTGATGCGCGCCCCGAGGCACGC
>JANODZ010000460.1:0-6343 GCA_031412935.1 Anaerolineales bacterium | reverse complement strand
AAAATATTGCTTATTAAATAAAAAGGAGAAAATATTATGAAATCAGTTGGTACCAAAGGATTCAGTCTTATTTTTGTTTTAACACTGACTGCCCTTGCCTGCTCCCTGCCAAGCATGGATTCGATCCTCAACCCCATGCCGGAGGATGATTTTTCAAACGATAACAGCGGCTGGGGTACAGGCACAGATAGCTCAAGTTCCGTCGAATATGTAAATGGCGGTTTGAAGATGATCGTATATACGCCATATTATGTTTCATGGTCTCCGCAAGGAATTGAGCCTTTCGAGAATATTCATATTGAAGTTAATGTCAAGAATGAAAGCAAAGATCCAGAAGCGCTCTTTGGCATCGTCTGCAACGAGCAAGGCACCACGGAATCATTCTATTACGTGGGTATATCAGCGGATGGCTACTATGCCTTCATCAAATCGGCGGTTGCGCAGGACGATGTGTTCCTTAAAAAAGGCACATCAGACCTGATCTCAGCCGCCTCAGGCTCTGTACGCCTGGGTTTGGACTGCGGCGGCGGTTCACTGACCCTGTACGTGAATGGACAACAGATCGACAGCGTTTCAGATTCTACCTATACGAGCGGCGTGATCGGTCTCTTCGCCGCAACCGATGATGAAGATGGCGGTGCAGATGTTACGTTTGATGATTTCGTTGTGACAAAGCTGGCTGAGTAAATTTATTTATTGAATCAGCGATAATTAGCGCGCAAGGTAATCAGGGAAATGATATAATATTTAGAACACTTATTCTTTTTAGAGCGAGAGGAGAATGCGATGAGTAAAAAGGTGATGGTCTTCGTTGGAACAAGCAAGGGCGGCTTGATATTAAGTAGTGATGCCAAACGCAAGAAATGGCAATCCAGTGAGCTTCAATTTAAGAGTTGGAATGTGATGCACATGCAATTGGATCCGCGCGATAATCGTCTGCATGCGGCTGTCAATCATACGGTGTATGGCCCAACCACCCATTATTCAGATGACTTTGGCAAGACGTGGACCCAGGCGAAACAAGTGCCCGCGATCACGCGCGTTTCGAAATCCGGCCGTCCGCTGGGTACGCCGCAAGAGGCAGAACGCTCCGCTGAAGGAGGGAGCGTAGAGTCCCAGCCTGAGAAGCTGATCAAGATTTGGAATATCAGGCCCGGGCGTGACGCGGCGCGTGAAGCGAATATCCTGTATGCGGGCGGAGAGCCAGCCTGTTTGTTCATCTCTAAAGATCGCGGCGAGACCTGGACTCTTAACGATGGCCTCTTCGATCATCCCCACCGCGGAACGTTCTTCCCCGGCAACGGCGGGTTATGTCTGCACACCATTCTTTTAGATCCAACAAACCACCAGCGCATGTATGTTGCCATTTCAACCGGCGGATGCTATCGCACGGACGATGGCGGTCAGACGTGGAAGCCGTTCAACAAAAATGTGCGTGCAGATTTCATGCCTGATAAATTCCCTGAGTATGGACAATGTGTGCACAAGATTGCGATGCATCCAGCCAGCCCAAATGTGTTGTATCAACAGAACCATTGCGGTGTATATCGCAGTGACAATGCAGGCGGAGATTGGATCGATATCGGCGAAGGTAAACTGCCTTCGCGCTTTGGTTTTCCGATTGCCATTCATCCGACAGATCCGAAGACCGTTTATGTCGTGCTTGAAGAAAGTGATGAATATCGCATGAGCGTGGATGGAAAGTTTTCTGTCTGGCGCAGTCGTGATGCAGGCAATGTCTGGGAACGCATCTCGAAGGGATTACCCGAGCGCGCGTATGTGGATGTATTGCGCGGCGCCATGGCAACAGATAGTTTTGATGAGGCCGGTATTTACATCGGCACGAATACAGGCCAGTTGTTTTATTCACGCGACTCTGGCGACAGCTGGGAATTGATGGCGGATTTCCTGCCGCCGATCCATTCGGTGGAAGCGGCGGTGGTGGACTAAAGCAAAAAGACAGTCATCTTCACGGTGACTGTCTTTTTTTGTCAGGTTATCTCTTCAACTGCCGATACTTCACGCGATGCGGCTGTAAATCCTTGCCAAACTTCTCCATCATCATCGTTTCGTAATCAGACCAGTTGCCGACATACATCTTCGCAACCGAGTCACCTTCGAAGGACATACTTACGCAGTCTTGAACGCCTTGCGAATTCCAATACGAAATGCCCAGCCTGCGTATGCGCCGACAAAGGCGATGATGAGTGCTAGGATGGATGCAAAATTATGCGTGACGAAAAGTCCATATAGCGGAATCCACGCTCCAACTACCAATGCCAGTAGCCACGGACGCTGGTAACCGATGAGAGCAAGTAAACCGCATAACAGCAGGATGACGCCTGCTGTTATCCCTGTATCATCCCAGGTGGGACGTGAATCTACATACGTGATGAATAAACCTGAAAGCGTTGCAAGTGCCAATAAGATTTTTTGCATGGGGGTAATCCTTTCCTTTTCAAATGTGGATGAAACCACTTTAATCGTGCCAAAACGTTTCAATGCTTCTTCTTCCGCTTTTTCCTGGTTCAAGCCCAGTCGAAGACCGCGCTCCACGGATTCGAGCAGGTGACTTTCGATCTCTGCCAATAGTTCGACATTGAATGAGTCATTCAATCGCAACTCGCGTTCAAAATCATGCAGATATGATTCGATGATGTTCTTTTTCATATCAAATTCTCACCGTTGCATTAACTGCCCTGGAAAATATTTTCCATTCATCCTGCCGTTTCGCCAACGCTTGTTGACCTTTGGTTGTCAATTCGTACACACGCCTACGGCGCGGTGAATCCTCCCGCCAACGGCTTTTGAGCAACCCTTGCTTTTCGAGCCGATGCAAGGCGGGGTAAATGGTGCCTTCGGGCAGGTCAAAGAGACCGCCGCTCCTTTGGCGCAGGGAATCAATCACGGCATAACCGTGAGCCGATCCTTCGGATAGGATCGTTAGCAACAATAAATCGAGATGTCCTTTGAGCGCTTCGCCTATCATGCTCGTATGATATACCTAGTGTTGCTAGGTGTCAAGGGTAAAATAAATGTCATTGCGAGCGTTCTTTGCGAAGCAATCCCCTGACTCGACGAGGAGATTGCTTCGGGCGGAAGAGCAAGAGCGCCCTCGCAACGACATGGTAATTGTATCAATTGCCGATACTTCACCCGATGCGGCTGTAAATTCTTCCCAAACTTTTCCATCATCATCGTTTTATAACCGGATAAACTGCCGACATATGTTTTGGCGAAGATGTCGTTTCAAAAGAATTAACTTTTTATCAAATCACTTTTTGAGACGCTCCTTAAGGAAGTCCGAATATTCACCAAACTCCTTCTTGTCTTCCGCTTTTCGTTTTTTGATGATGGTCTCGGAAAATGAGATCCATAATCCCATGAGTGTGCCCAGATAAGAACCAATAAGTTGTCCTGTCCCTGCGCCATAGTAGACTTGAGATATTATCCTTGGTGGTATCAATGTTTCCAGATTTTGATCAAGACTGTCTCTGCGAGAAAATGGAGTTATGTAATTGTATTCACCATATATTTCAGGATGGAAAATTATATTAGTTCCATAACTGAACATTACGACAAGACCTATTGTTAAACCTGCTGTTCCCCAGATAAAATATGATGTATTGTTGCCAAATAATCTCCTGATAGATATAACGCCAAGAACTGATAATAAGATACCGATTAGCATGGAAAAAAAAGAATTGGCAATCACGGAGCTAGTTGAATAAAAAACAAATTCACCTGATACGAGTGCAACAAGCATCCAAAATAATACGCCCATGATGACGCCAATTGTTGAGCCTATGAAATATCCAGCCACCGCGCCGCCGATGACTAAAAAGATACTTTTAAGGGACGGATTTTCCATTTCACTTCCTTTCTGACGCGCCTAAGAAGCCATTATCTCTTCAACTGCCGATACTTCACTCGATGCGGTTGCAGGTCTTTCCCGAACTTTTCCATCATCATCGTTTCGTAATTGGACCAATTTCCAATATACATCTTCGCAATCGACTCGCCTTCGAAGGCGATGATGTGGGTGCAAATTCTATCGAGGAACCAGCGGTCATGGCTGACGACGACGGCGACGCCTGCGAATTCTTCGATGGATTCTTCCAAGGCGCGGAGTGTATTCACATCCAGATCATTCGTCGGTTCATCGAGCAGTAAAACGTTCGCGCCTTCGGTTAATGTCTTGGCGAGATGGACGCGGTTGCGTTCACCGCCAGAGAGCACGCCGACTTTCTTTTGCTGGTCTGCGCCTGCGAAGTTGAACGATGAGCAGTATCCACGGGCGTTGACTTTGCGTTTGCCGAGTTCTAAAAATTCTGCGCCGCCCGAGATCTCTTCATAAACAGTTTTATCTGAATCAAGTGTGCGCGATTGATCGGCGTATGCCAACTTGACAGTCTCGCCGATTTTAATTGTGCCGCCATCGGGTTTTTCTGTGCCAGTGATCATCCGCAGCAACGTGGTCTTGCCCGCGCCGTTGGGACCAATGATCCCGACGATACTGCCTGGTTGAATGGAAGCAGAAAAGGAGTCGAGAATGAGGCGGTCATCATAGGACTTGGTTACCTTGTCAAATTCAAAGACCAAGTCGCCGAGGCGCGGACCGGGCGGGATGTAAATTTCCAAATCCTCACGTCGTTTCTCGGCTTCCTGACCAAGCAATTGTTCGTAAGAGGTAACACGCGCCTTGCCTTTCGATTGACGCGCCTTGGGCGACATGCGAATCCATTCGAGTTCGCGCGCGAGAGTCTTCTGGCGCTGGCTTTCAACTTTCTCTTCCGTCGCGAGGCGGGTTTCTTTTTGTTCGAGCCACGAAGAGTAGTTTCCTTTATATGGAATTCCATAGCCGCGGTCGAGTTCGAGGATCCAGCCTGCCACATTATCAAGGAAGTAACGATCATGCGTAACGGCGATGACGGTGCCTTTATATTCGCGCAGGTGATGTTCGAGCCACGCCACGGATTCAGCGTCGAGGTGGTTGGTGGGTTCGTCGAGCAGGAGAATGTCTGGTTCGCTGAGCAGGAGTCGGGTAAGCGCGACGCGGCGTTTTTCTCCACCTGAAAGAATCTTGATCGGCGTATCCGATGGCGGACAACGCAGGGCATCCATCGCCACTTCAAGATGCGAATCAAGATTCCAGGCATCGTGCTTGTCGAGTTGTTCCTGCAATTTGGATTGCTCGGCGACCAGCGCATCAAAGTCTGCATCGGGCTCGGCGAATTTGGCGTTGACCTGATCGAAGCGCGCGAGCATTTCAACGATGGGAGCGACCGCTTCCTTCACAACCTCGATGACTGTTTTTGTTTCATCAAGTTTTGGCTCCTGTTCGAGAAACCCAACCGTGTAGCCTTTCGCCGCGGAGATCTCGCCAATATATTCATTGTCAATGCCGGCCATGATGCGCAGCAGTGTAGACTTGCCCGCGCCGTTGAGACCGAGCACGCCGATCTTGGCGCCATAATAAAATCCAAGCGAAATATCGCGCAGGATCATTTTGTTACTAGCTGGGATCAGACGTCCCACTTTGCTCATGGAGTAAATTACAAGGGATTCATTTGCCATAGTGGGGTGATTTTATCAGAGAGTGGGGAGTAGAGAACGAGGAATGAGTTTTTTACCGCTACAGGCGTCAAAGTGCTTAAATAAAAAAAACGAGTAGTGATTTGTGATCACTACTCGTTTGCCTTGTTGCGTTATTTTCCAAGAAATCCATTTGCAAGATTACGAACTAATTTTGCGAGTTCAATTGCTTCTTTTGCATCATCCACATTAGGTCCTTCGCCAGGATAACGTGTACGGACCGCATAATCAGTTAGTGAATTTAATTGTTTAGGAGAGATTTCGAGAAGTATCCCAACTGCTGAACAAAGATTGCTCAACAGCAGGAGGTCGTGTGTTTTGGGAAAGACTGCGCCTTTGGAAATAAGCAGGGCTTTCATGTATTTTTCAGCACACTGTTGCGCATGAAAACACGCACCTGAAACCAATGGACGTTTACGTTGCAATGCAGTACGTGCCAGAATAAAATCCTCTTCGGCGCTTGCCACCCATGCAAGCGGATCATTTACTTCGGTCATATAAAACCTTGCCACGCGTAAGTATTTCTTTCAGAAAAAAATCTCTTGCTCCGAGGGCTTTTTCGATTTCACTGGGAGTCTTAACCAAAATATCCACTGGGAACGGTCTTGGCATAAGCAGGCGTGACACCGCCCAACTTCTATCTTTGAGTGATGCTCTTGTCTTCATGATTACCAGTAAATCCACATCGCTGTCAGGGTTGGGGATTCCATACGCATAAGAACCAAATAGGACAATTTTTTCAGGGTTT
>JANODZ010000459.1:0-3675 GCA_031412935.1 Anaerolineales bacterium | reverse complement strand
CCCACGCAATTAGTCACTCCCCGGATGTATAATTTGCAAATGACCGATCCTAAATCAAACATCGTCAGCCTGCGCGATGTAACCGAAGCTGACCTGCCTATTTTCTACGAACAACAACTAAACGTAGACGCAACTCAAATGGCCGCTTTCCCATCCAGAGATCGGGATGCTTTCATGACACACTGGAATAATAAAGTTCTGGCGAATCCAAATGGCATCGTGAAAACTATTCTCTTCGACTGTCAAGTGGCTGGGAATATTGTCGGTTGGGAACAGTGCGGACACTGGGAAGTTGGCTACTGGCTTGGAAAAGAATATTGGGGAAAAGGGATTGCGACAAAGGCATTGGTAGAGTTCTTAACGATTGTGAAGCATCGTCCGCTATTTGCGCATGTGGTAAAACACAATATGGGGTCTCGGCGGGTACTGCAAAAATGTGGGTTTGTAATTTCGAGCGAAGAGAAACTTGTTGAGAACGGCACAGAGATCGAAGAATTTATTATGAAGCTGGAATAATAATGTAGTGACACAGCGCTGCTGTGTCACTACATAATCTACCCAAACATCTTTCCCAATCCCTTGCCCCCGGTTTTTTGAAAGACCTTCATCATTTTTTGCGCTTCGCGGAATTGCTTGATCAGGCGGTTGACATCCTGCACTTCCATGCCGCAGCCTGCGGCAATGCGCCGGCGGCGGGATGCATTTAATAGATCAGGGTCGCGCCGTTCTTTGAGAGTCATCGAGTGGATGATGGCTTCAGATTGTTTGAATGATTTTTCGACGACGGTTGAATCCATGCCGCGCGCGGCTTGTCCCATTTGACCGGGGAGCATGTCCATAATTTGCGAGAGTGGACCCATCTTCTTCATCTGTTTCATTTGATCAAGCCAGTCCTCCAAAGAGAAATGACCCTTGATCATCTTTCGAGCTTGCTCGGCCTGCCGCGCCTGCGCGTCCATGTCCTGCCCCTCATAGGCGGCTTCGGCTTTTTCGATCAAGCCGATCATGTCACCCATTCCCAAAATGCGGGAAGATAAACGCGCAGGGTCATACGTTTCCAGCGCGTCGAGTTTTTCGCCGGTACCGATAAATTTAATTGGAATGCCCGTCACCGAGCGGATGGAAATTGCCGCGCCGCCGCGAGAGTCGCCGTCCATTTTGGTGAGGATGAGACCCGTCAAATTAATCGCGTCTTTAAATCCCTGCGCGATGTTCAAGGCTTCCTGACCGATCATAGAGTCGACGACGAGCAGAATATCGACCGGGTTGACATTGGCGGCGATGGCTTTTAACTCATTCATCAAGCCTGCATCCAACTGCGACCGACCAGCTGTATCGACAATAACGAGGCTGAATCCACCCCTATCCGCTTTCTCAACCGCATGCTTCGCGAGTTGCGGCGGCGTGAGTGACGTATCTGTTTCGACTTCCACATCAACCCGTTCGCCGAGTTGTTGTAATTGTTTGATAGCTGCGGGTCGATATGGATCCCCTGCGACGAGCAGAACGCGCTCGCCTTTGGATTTCATCAAGCGCGCAAGTTTGCCTGAGGCTGTTGTTTTACCCGCGCCTTGCAAACCGACCATCATGATGACGCGCGGTTTTGGACCCGTGAGATTTAATCCGACCGGCTCGCCAAGCGATGCAATCAATTCGTCGTTAACGATCTTGATTACTTGTTGACCCGGGTTCAGAGCTTTCGATACTTCTGCGCCGACAGAACGTTCACGCACGCGCGCAATAAAAGTTTTAACCACGCTGAAATGCACGTCCGCTTCAAGCAGCGCCAGGCGCACTTCTCGCATGGCGGCATCCACATCCTCTGCGGAAAGTTTTCCGCGGCGGCGCAGACCGTCAAATATTTTGCTTAGTCGTCCAGTGAGCGTTTCAAACATAATAATATATTTTCCGTCATTGCGAGGGCGTTTTTGGGTTTGCCCGAAGTAATCTCCTCATTAGCGTGGAGATTGCTTCGTCGGGAAGTGCACCCTCCTCGCAATGACGGAGGATTCCTTTTCAGTGTAGGACAAGCATTTTAGCGCGTAGCAGGTTGAGGGTCAAGGAAGAGGCGGGGCCTTACGCGGACTTAAGTCCGCAGTCCATTCAAGATTTCTTTATATGGAAGCGAAACTACTTAGAGTGGGTCGTGTTGTCTATTTTGTAATCAAACTCATTTTGCGGAGGAAGCATGTCTATTGAAGCAGTGATGCCGAACGACAAAAAAGAGATCTTTGGCTGGGGAATGTATGATTGGGCAAATTCAGCTTTTAGCACCACTGTGGGGACGGTATTTCTTGGTCCGTATGTAGCGGGACTGGCACGCTCAGCCGCAGAAGCGGCGGGCACAACAAATGTTTCATTTTTAGGAATTCCCGTTGCGCCTGATTCATTCCTCCCGTATTGCATTTCATTTTCCGTGGGAATGCAGGTTTTGTTTCTGCCCATTTTGGGAGCCATTGCAGATTACTCGCATTTGCGAAAACGCATGATGCAAATTTTTGCTTCGCTTGGGGCGATTGCAACCATTCTGATGTTTTTCGTCACCGGCGGATTATGGTGGCTGGGCGGAGTTTTGTTTGTGCTTGCGAACCTTGCCTTTGGCGCGGCGATTGTTTTCTATAATGCCTACCTGCCCGATATTGCAAGCGAGGATGAAAGAGATCGTGTATCCTCTTATGGCTGGGCGATGGGGTATTTAGGCGGCGGCGTTTTATTGGCGCTTAACCTGGCTTTCTTTACCTTTAGTGAAGACCTGGGTATCCCCGCGGCGCTGGCCGTGCGCATTAATCTTGCATCAGCCGGCATTTGGTGGCTTGGGTTTTCCTTTCTCACCTGGAGCAGGTTACGTTCGCGCCGCGCGGCACGTCAACTGCCCGCTGGAGACACGTATGTCAGCATTGGATTTAAGCAGCTTCGCAAAACTTTTAGCGAAGTGAGACATTTTCCAGAAACGCTTAAATTTTTGCTTGCTTATTTTCTATACAACGATGGCATTCAAACGGTGATCGCTGTGGCTTCCACATTCGCGGCCGCGCCGCTGATTCAGGGAGGTCTGGAAATTGGGCAATCCACTTTAATTTCGATTATTCTGATGATCCAATTCGTGGCCTTCTTCGGAGCTTTGTTCTGGGGCAAACTTGCGGGTTGGATCGGCGCGAAACAATCCGTGGTGGTCAGTCTGGTCATTTGGGCGGGCGTTGTGATCTACGCATACGGCGGATTAAAAGGCCCAACGGCAATCGCACAATTCTTTGTCCTGGGCATTTTCATTGCAATCGTATTGGGTGGTTCTCAAGCCATTAGCCGAAGCCTGTTTGCTCAGATGGTGCCCAGGGGCAGAGAAGCGGAATTCTTCTCTTTCTATGAGATCAGCGAACGCGGCACCTCCTGGATCGGACCCCTGGTCTTTGGTCTCGCCAATCAAATATTTAACGATTTGCGCATCGCCATTCTTTCGTTAATATTTTTCTTTATTATGGGACTGATCTTGCTGCCGTTCGTCAATGTTAAAAAAGCCATCGATGATGCAAAGAACTACGGCGGAGAATCAGCCTAGAAGTTTGCCATATTAAAAACAGCGCAGACTTTTAGTCTGCGCTGTTTACATTTAAATATGTTTCTTCTTTTTCAAGAATAACGGGGGCATCTTGAATTTCGGGGCACGATCGCTTGACC
>JANODZ010000458.1:0-2599 GCA_031412935.1 Anaerolineales bacterium | reverse complement strand
CCCGCTGGTTTCTCAACCTTATTGTCAACTATGTTGCTATTTGCGGGGGTTGCTTTAGCAGAAGAGATGTTGTTCCGGGGATTCATCTTTCAACGACTCATCGCTGGACTCGGTCAACTGCCTGCCTGCCCAACTGATCATGGCAGATTATTTCCTGCTTACACATTTGAATAACCCAGGCATGACGGGTGTTGTCAGAGTTTTGGCGAGTATTAATATTTTTATCGCATCACTCGTGTTTGGATTGGCATTCATCCGCACCAAAAGCCTTGCGATGCCACTTGGAATTCATTTTATGGCGAATTTCATCCAAGGTGGCTTACTTGGTTTTGGCGTAAGCGGTACAGATCAATCAGGATTATTGAGCCCTGTCTTTAGCAAAGCTCCAGTCTGGTTGACTGGCGGTCAATTCGGGCTGGAAGCGAGTATTCTCGGATTAGTTTGCGTTGTGGTTACGCTAATACTACTCTACAAGTGGAAGCAGTCAGAGGAGAGATGGGATAACCGTGTTGTTGAATCTGCCTGAAAAATATCCACGCCAAAGAGATCGGGGACTTTGTTACTTTGGAATATAATGGCTAACCTGACCGCTATCTTCATTGGGGTCAGGTTAGCCTGATAATTAAAAGGAATACTTTATGAAAGCGATCGTTTGGACAAAGTACGGCTCAGCGGATGGACTTCAGCTTCGAGAGGTGGAAAAACCAACTCCCAAAGACGATCAAGTCTTGATCAAAATACATGCAGCCACCGCAGCAACCCCTGATACCGAGTTCCGAAGGCTGAAACTGCCTATTTTATTTGTGATTCCCCTGCGGCTTTATATCGGTTTTATAAAACCAGCCCGAATAACGATACTTGGGACAGAGTTTGCCGGTGAGATCGAATCAGTTGGCAAAGATGTAACCCGCTATAAATCAGGCGACCGGGTTTATGGATATACCGGTCTTGGTATGGGAACTTATGCAGAGTATATATGTTTGTCTGAAAAACCTTCTGCGTTGGCCAGCGTGATGGGAAAAATGCCGGTCAACCTGTCCTACGAAGAGGCTGCCGCCGTTCCGTTCGGTGGACTCGAAGCCCTACATTCTTTTGGAAGGGTAAACATCCAGCCTGGGCAGAAGGTTTTGATCGTTGGCGCGGGTGGCAGTATCGGCACGTATTCAGTACAGTTTGCCAAATTATACGGGGCACAAGTGACGGGCGTGGATCACACGGAGAAACTGGAAATGCTGCGTTCGATCGGCGCGGATCATGTCATTGATTTCACCCGGGAAGATTTCACCAAAAACGGTCAGCGGTACGATGTCATCATGGATACGATCGGCAAGAGCCCGTTTGCAGGTAGTTTAAGATCGCTTAACGAAAATGGGACCTATCTGAACGCCAACCCCGGACCGTTCGGTGGGTTCCGAGCGGGATGGACTTCAAAGAAAAGCAGCAAAAAAGTAATCACTTGGACTGCAGGCTATACGGTTAATAATCTGCTTGCCCTGACAGAGTTGATCGAGACGGGGAAAATAAAACCGATCATCGACAGACACTATCTGCTGGAACAGACCGCAGAGGCGCACCGCTATGTGGAGGCGGGACATAAAAAGGGAAATGTCGTAATATTGATGGAGAAATACTTATGAAAGCGATTGTTCATCATAAATATGGTTCACCTGATGTTCTTAAACTTGAAGATGTTCGAAAGCCGGCCCCTAGGGATAATGAGCTGTTAATAAAAGTTCGTGCGGTCTCCGTTAATAGATCCGACTGGGAGGGCGTGGTAGGAAAGCCGCTCTATGTCCGTATAGGTGGGCTGTTCAAACCTAAAGAGGGGATATTGGGATCTGACATCGCGGGGAATGTTGAAGCGGTTGGCAAAGAGGTCAAAAAATTTAAGCCCGGGGATGATGTGTTTGGGCTTGTATTGAATTATGGCGGCGGCTTTGCGGAGTATGCCTGTATATCTGAAAAAGCGTTGGCGCTGAAACCCGCTGATCTTACATTTGAGGAAGCAGCGGCCATCCCGCAAGCTGCATTTATCGCCCTGCAGGGGATTCATGAGAAAGGACAGGTGCGGCCAGGGCAAAAAGTTTTGATCAACGGCGCAGGCGGTGGGACAGGCACATTTGCAATTCAGCTAGCCAAATTAGCCGGGGCGGAAGTGACTGGTGTGGATAACGTAGAGAAATTAGAATTTATGCGATCGCTTGGTGCTGATCACGTGATTGATTACACCAAACAAGATTTCACTAAAAATGGAAAGCAGTATGACCTGATCCTTGATGTAATCGCATATCACCGGTCGGTGTTCGCCTACCAGCGCGCGCTGGCGCCAAATGGAAGTTATTTTATGGCCGGAGGGTCTGTCGCTACGATTTTTCAAATGCTGCTACTGGGACCCTTGATTAAACGAATCACGACTAAGACTATTAAGCTTCTGGTGGTTCAAACAGATACAAAGGATTTGGTTTATCTATGCGGGCTGATCGAATCTGGCAAAGTAAAACTTATCATTGACAAAAGTTACCCGCTAGGTGAGACTGCTGAACAGGCCGGTCGCACGTCTGCGTGCCGCATGGCCAGCCCAAGCAACGCCTCGTATAGC
>JANODZ010000457.1:0-3121 GCA_031412935.1 Anaerolineales bacterium | reverse complement strand
CAATAAAGACACGATGCAACTGCGCTGGAAGGTCAGCTACAGCGGCTTGACCGGTAATGCCACAGCGGGTCATTTTCATGGCCCGGCGGGTGTAGGTGCCAATGCAGGCGTTGCGCTGGGCTGGGCGAATCCGATCACCAGCGGCATGGAAGGCAGCGCCACGCTGACGGCTGCCCAGGCGGCTGATTTGATGGCGGGCAGGTGGTACGCCAACATCCACACCGCCGCCAACCCCGGCGGCGAGCTGCGTGGTTCCTGCCGTTGGATGCGAATCTGATCCCCGCTAATTCAATTATGCGCGAATTTTTGGGCGGCTCGAGTTTAAAGGATTTCAAGATTTGGCGAGGGTAGTTCAAATCGAAATGCGGAGTTCTGGTTATTTCAATATTGCTTCAATCTGTGCAAGCTCCGTTGCTGAAAAATCAAGTCTCTTTAATGTTCCAACCGCATCGTCGATCTGTTCCACTTTGCTTGCGCCGATCAAAACGGATGTCATCACTTCATGACGCAGGACCCACGCCAAAGCCATTTGAGCCAGAGTTTGTACCCGGGATTTGGCGATCTCATTTAATTTTCTAACTTTATTTAATTTATCATCTGTGATATTGGCTGGCTTCAGAAAGCCATGCGCTTTCGATGCGCGTGAGCCTTCGGGAATATTGCCGCCCAGATATTTATCGGTGAGCAATCCTTGAGCGAGAGGCGAAAATGCGATACAGCCGACGCCTTCTTCCTTCAAGGTTTGGAGCAGTCCATCTTCCACCCAGCGGTTGAACATGCTGTAAGACGGCTGATGAATTAAACACGGCGTACCCAGTTGGCGCAATACTTTTGCGGCCTCGCGCGCTTTATCTGCAGGGTAATTTGAAATACCCACATAGAGCGCCTTTCCGCTGCGGACGATGTAATCGAGCGCCTGCATGGTCTCTTCGAGCGGGGTCTCAGGGTCGGGGCGATGGTGATAGAAAATATCCACATATTCCAACCCCATACGTTTTAAGCTTTGATCGAGGCTCGCGACCAAATATTTTCGCGAACCCCAATCTCCATACGGCCCATCCCACATTTCGTAGCCTGCTTTGGATGAAATGACGAATTCATCACGATAGGGCTTTAAGTCTTTTGCCATGATCTGGCCAAAGGTTTCTTCAGCCGAACCGGGCGGCGGACCGTAATTATTGGCAAGGTCCAAATGCGTGATGCCGAGGTCAAAGGCACGCAAGACCATCGCGCGGCTGTTGGAGAAAGTGTCTACGCCGCCAAAGTTGTGCCATAAGCCAAGTGAGATGGCAGGGAGTTTTAGTCCACTGCGGCCGCAGCGGCGGTATTGCATGGATGTGTAGCGGGAATCGGAAGGTATGGTATTCATGGTTGCTCCAAAAAATGAAATGGTTTCAACTTGATACTTGCGCCTGTGACGAGTATGGATTTGGAGAGAGGCGCTATGATTAAATGAGTCCTTTGATTAACAGAAACGTGATTCCCCCAAACGCTCCGCATGCGCTGCACGCGAAGTTGACCCAGTCATTGTCCAGCCATTTCCAACCGCGGATGTGGACGGTGGCTGTGCCGCAAGTGTGAAGCGGATGTTTCTCGGTTTCTTTTTTATCGGTGGGGCAGAAGTACATGGCTTGGAATGTCGCGCCGATGAAAGAGTCGAAGAGTGCGCCTGTGAGTCCAGAAACAGTAATTAGTAAAAAGTAATTAGTGTTCAGTGACCAGTGATCAGTGGGAGAGAGAATCGCGGCGAGAATGCCGATTAAGGCAGAGCCTGCCAGGGCTGCGAGTGTGCCGATTAAAGAGATTCCGCCTGAGGTGCCTTTTTCCACAACTATTCTTAAGTCAGTGATCATGCGGGGCGGGTGCGGATTCAACACGCCGAGTTCGGTTCCCCATGTATCGGCGTTGACAGCGGCAAGCGCGGCGGCGAACCCAATCCAGGGCCAGATTTCATGCGGAAAGGAAAAATGCAGCGCAGCGAATACGGTTGCGAGGCCTCCGTTGCCAAAAACCTGACCCGCGTCACGTTGATTGCCTTTTGAATATTTCTCGTTTAGGTCCTGTTTGTTTTTTTTGAATGCGCGGCTCAAGACGGAGGATGTGATAAAAAATGTCAACAATAAAATTGCCCAGCGCCAGCCGCCGATGCCGAAGATGATCGTACCTGTAAATGTTGCGGCCAGTGCGCCGCTTTTGGTTAAACTGCGCGCGCGATATGCAAGATGTGAGATGAGAATGGCGAGGAGGAAACCGGGGAGAAGCTGCATAGGGGTTTGAACGTTGAAGGTTGAAAGTCGAAGGTTTTAACATGCAACCTTTCAACCTGTAACCTTCAACCGATCACACAGGAGTCGTAATAATAAAAAGCACCGCCAGCAGAAACAACAAACTCATCAACATGCTTGAACCCCAGACGATGAAAGCCAGCACGCGTTCTTTATCCCAGCGGTAAAAATATAAACCAGCGATCCAGCCTGTCACGGAAAGCAAAAGGCTTGCAACCGGAAGAATGATGAGTTGAGAGGATGGAACGGTTTCAAGCGCGCTTCGTACAAATTGCGGACCCAACGCCACGATCGGCGTGGAAGGGATGATAAGACTTGCCCAGATAAACAAACCCAAATTGAGAAATAGCGTGGTCAACCAAAGATAACGCGCCAGTCCACTTTGCCAAGCTTGAGTGACCACAAAGGATGGATAAACCGATTTTGATTCTACTGGGGTCAGGCTTCCCAATTCGGTTGCGCGCGCAAATGTTTGCGTAAGCCCTGCGCGGTCTTCGGGCGAAATGATAAATACGCGCTTTGCGGTTGCAACGAGCAAAAGTTTTTTAGAGTCGGATGCGAGAAATTCAACCGCACCCAGGTCGGGGTGGCGGCGCATACCCAACAATCCGCCGGGTATTGACAGGGATGGTAAGTGGAGCGGCGTGGTCAGATCCTCTGATGAGCGGATGAATTCAATATCGGTCAGCGGAATATCCTCCAAGCGCAAACCCCATTTAATGGCGAGGCTGTCGCGGTACGTTATTGAGTAGTTCGAGGGTTAGAGTTAGTGCTTATGTATGATATCGTGAACGGTGGGCGAGTCCTGGAATGTGACTTGGGGCTCGGCTGGTATG
>JANODZ010000456.1:0-3288 GCA_031412935.1 Anaerolineales bacterium | reverse complement strand
GACGGTAAATCCCCTTCAATCATTTCAAGTGTTTCAATCGCAAAAACGCCATTGAATTCGCCATAAATAGCATGAAAATGGGGAACACCATGTTCACTTTGGCTGAAATACATCTTGATTAAGATGCCATAAAATCGGGCGATAACCGGCATATACTTCTCCTTTACTTTTTCTTAAAGTATAGCATAGCAAGAATTAAACCTGTCCAACCAATTTTTTGTTTTTGGGGCATATGATACAAGGGGCATTCCAACGGATTGCGTTTGCGTTACTGGCGCGGGCGTGGACTCTGTTTGGGAGCAGAAAAAACCCGAAGCCAGACGCTCTTCCTCCTCCAAATCCAACCTTCATACTTTCAATTCCTTCCAAACTTAACGTCGGATTTGGGGGAGGTGTCCGACGGACGGAGGGGGCGGGAGCAGAAAAAACCGAAGCCAGAAACTGCTTGTAAACCGCGCAGACTATTCAAATAACGCTAGCGCGGCAGTGAAAACGAAAGCAGCATCCCGTCTTCGGTTTCCTGCGGCTCTTCCATTTTTCCACCGTGTAACTTGATCAGCGCAGCACAAATGAAGTTGAACATGGCTGAATCCATCTCAGATTTATCGCGCGCTTTTTTCCCCGTGCTCTGAATGCGCAGATGCAGGCCGTTGGAATCGTCGCTGGCTGAAAGGGAGAGCGTGCCTTCGGTCACACGGATGGCGGCATAGGTCAGCAGGTTGGTGATCACGCTGCGCAGATGAGTATTGTCTACATTAAATGCGGGCTCGGCGATGGTAACATCGGTTGCCAGGGGCAGTGTCAGATTCTGTATTTTCCAGCGGTCGGTCGCATCTTTGATCAGACCAGCGATATTACATTCTTTGCGCATGAGTGTGATCTCTCCATGGTTCAGGCGCGCCATGTTCACCAGATTGTTGACCAGGGCCAACATACGCAGGCTGCCATTGTAGGCGGTGGTTAAATCTGTGCTTTGAATTTCGTTAATAGGGCCGTCAATGCCTTTGATGACCACTTTGATAAAGCCGATCATGGCGTTGAGCGGGGTCTTCAGATCATGCGCTGCCCAGGATAAAAAATCATCAAGGTCAACGCGACCTGTCTGCTGGTTATTCCAAACGAGAGATTCAATCGCTTTAGGATCCCCGGCCAGGGCGCTGGCTTGTTCATCATTCAATTTATGAAGCTGGTATAAGCGGATCGCCAAATGTGTTTTGGCTTCTTCCGCAGTTATATCTGCGGCTTCCAATAGCCCGCTTGGGATTTCAATAATGGTTTTATCCATAAGCGCTTCACCTGATATATGATAAATAATGAATTTTAAGGAAGTATAGCATACCGCTCTGCTGTAACTTATCGTACGGGTTTGGTGGTGTGCACGCAAAACATGTCAGGCAGGACGCTCCCTGCGCCGTCCTCGGCGCAGGATTTACTCGTAAAACGCCGCCGAGGACGGCGGCTGAGCGTTTATTGATGATAACTTTTGCGTGCACACGTTTGGTGCATCCTTTTGTAATCCCGTCAGATCAGCCATTTTTTATCTGCCAGACATGCTTTTTTTACTTTTATTTTCTTCAAGCAAATTTAATAATTTATGCAACAAGCGGTAAAATCAAACCGAGCTTACCTGTCGATCTCTGGAGAATGGAAATGAAAGAAACTGATTTTAACGATGGTCTCAACAAGTCTGAACCCGTAAAAAATAATATGGATGGCGCTGCGATCGAGTCCGCGGTGCTCAGCCTGCTGCATGCTTTTGGTGAAGATCCTGAAAGAGAGGGATTAAAAGACACGCCCCAGCGGGTGGCGCGCATGTTCCCTGAATTATTAAGCGGGTATGACACTGATCCGATAAAGCTCGTCAATGGCGCGCTCTTCAGTGTGGATTATGACGACATGGTCATTGTGCGCGATATTGAATTCTACAGCCTGTGTGAACATCATATGCTTCCGTTCATTGGCCGTGCTCATGTGGCTTATATTCCGCGCGGACAGGTGATTGGGCTTTCGAAAATCCCCCGCGTTGTGGATATGTATTCCCGCCGCCTGCAAGTGCAGGAACGCATGACTCGTCAGATCGCCGACTTTATTCATGATCTGTTAAATCCACAGGGCGTGGCCGTTGTGGTTGAAGCCTTGCATCTTTGCTCCATGATGCGCGGCGTCCGCAAACATGATGCGCGCATGACCACATCCACCATGCTCGGATCTTTCCGCAGCAAAAGCGCCACACGCCAGGAGTTTTTGGATAATATTTCGCGCGGAGCGGGACCGCTTAAGATATGACCACATCCCCGCGCTTCACGATCCACACCTGACCTTGTAGCTGCTCGGCGACTCGAATTAGTTTTTCGCGGCGAATGGGATGTTCAAAATCAGGTATTAATTCAGCCAGCGGCATGGCCACGAATGCGTAGCCCCAAAATTCCGTGTTGAGCGGAGTTTCGTCAAACAGCACAATGTCAATGTCGATCGTGCGCGGCGCATTCCTGTCTGCATAGCGGATTCGCCCAAGCTCGGCTTCGATGGGTCGGATGATCTGTTCTTTTATTTCGTAGGGCTGCAAGCGGGTTAGAAATAAGATACACGCGTTTAAAAAGTTTGGCCCATCAGAACCGACAGCCTGTGATTCCCATACAGCGGATACAGTTTTAACTTCACCATAGCCCTTTAAGCGTTGTATGGCATTGGGTAAATGGATTTCGGGTTCTATATTTGAACCGAGACTCAAATAAACCTGATGCAGATCATTTATCACGACTGCGCTCCACCTCCACGCCCACTGACTTTGCAAAGCGGACTGCCGCGGGCTTTTCCACGCGCACAATTGCCTTGTTCACTCCCTTGTGTTCCAGGCATATTTTTGCAAGATCATTTGCAAGCGCTTCCACGGTTAAGCGTGCGGCGGTCTCTGCATGGGTTTGGATCTTTTTTGCAAGAATACTATAGTCCACACAATAGGCAATGTCGTCAGTCTCTGCGGCGCGTGTTGTGTCACTGAACACGGTCACATTGATCAAAATATCCTGCGCTTTCTCACGCTCCCAATCACGAATGCCGATAATGCCGCGTACGAGCAGATCTTTGATAAAAGTTTTATCCATGGCTTCTCCATTTCGTCATTGCGAGGAGGGTGTTTTTCCCGACGAAGCAATCTCCAACACCACAAGGAGATTGCTCACCGCACTGGCGTACGGCGCAAGTGTCGTCGCAAATAGCAAGAGCGCTCCTCGCAATGACGAATTATTTTAAACTAAATGCCGTCCGCCATCGACGTGGATGATTTCG
>JANODZ010000455.1:0-4967 GCA_031412935.1 Anaerolineales bacterium | reverse complement strand
TCGAAAAGTGGGGCGTGACGGATTACCTGAAGCCGCCGTGGACGGCGGGCCTGAAGGCGCCCTCCTGGCAATTTTGGCTGTTGGACGGTTTGGGGCTGGGCTTGATGGCATTTGAAATAATCGGCCTGGTCTATGTGCGTCGAGGCAGGCATGAGTTGGGCATCTGGTTGTCCTTCATCCCATTTATGATTGTGCTCCTCGTTATTCCTGTTCTGTATACAGGGCTGGGACTCTTGTTTGCGGTAGGCATACTGGCGATCACTCCTTTTGTAGGCAGTCAGACCCTTCCGCAACGCCAATCAACTCTTTTCAATCGCATTGGAATATCTGTGGGTATTGCCGTTTTACTAATGGATTTTTTCATTCCTTTTCAGCGCACCGCCCTGCCAGGATTTCAGAATATCATTTATTTCGCGTTGGGCATTCTCCTATTGACCTTGGGTTATGCCATTATCCGTCAATTTCGTGATTATTCCCTGCGAACCAAGCTCTTATTTGGATTTCTAGGCGTTTTGGTGCTGGCAAGCCTCGGTGGATTATTTGCGATCATACAACAATACGGGGCCGCGGAAACAACCGCAGTCACCGAAGCCTCCAACCTGGCTGAAACCATCAGCAACATCGTCTATTCGAATCAGGTTGATTTGCAAAGCCTCGTCGTCCAGCTGCACGAAACGCAAGAGCGCGATGTTAAAGTGGTCGGCCCAGATTTGCGGGTGCTGGCAGATGCCGCTCCTGAAAATATTGGCACGATCTTGGACCAAGATCAAAATGGCGAGGTGGCTGCTACCCTTAAAGACGGCCAACCGCGCACCTTTGTCGAAATCAGCCCCGATTTTCCACTGGGCATCCAACAGATTGTTGTGCCAGTTGGGGATAAAGCAACTGGAGAAATCATTGGCGCAGTCGTCATGGATTACGCGCAAACCCTGCAACAGGCTAGTTTCTCTGAAGCGGCGAGCATCGCCGAAGAGATCAACGCGACCATCGCCAACGATCCGGCAAACCTGCAAACCTTCATCAGCTTTCTTTTCACAGCCCGTCAGCGGAATCTGACTGTAGTAGACCCGCAAAGAATCGTTCTAGCGGACTCGAACCCGGATAAGATTGGTACGATCATTACACTTCATCAGAATGGCGAAGTGGCTGAAACTTTGAAAGACGGCCAGCCGCGCAGTTTCATCGAAATCAGCCCGGATTTTCCAGAAGGCCAGCAACAAACCATCACCTCGGTCGAAGATTCGGCTGGGAATATTATTGGCGTCGTAATTCTTGGACCCAGCGCAATATCGGAACAGAACGCTGTTAAAGAAGCCACTCAAATCGCTGAAACGATCAGTGCGGAAGTGTCGAACTATCTGACACGCTTACAGGATCTCGTTGTCGATCTTCACAATTCTCAAAAACGCGACCTGAAAGTGGTGGGTCTCGATTTGCGAATTCTAGCGGATTCCGCGCCTGAGACTCTTGGCACAATCATAGACAATCCGACTGGCGAAATCGCCGCAACTATGAAAGACGGTCAGCAACGCACCCTGGTCGAAATCAACGCCGAGTTCCCGCAAGGTATCAGACTGGTCGTGGTGCCGGTCAAAGATGAATCAGGCAAGATCAGCGGCGCAGTCATAATGGAATACACTCCCCGCCTCGAGGAATTACAACAAGCTCAAACCGCGGTTGTTCGAACGCTGATTTTGGTAACTTTGGCAGGGCTGGTATTAGCGCTTGTGAGCGGCCAGTTCATTTCCTCATCGATTGCCAACCCGATCTCTCAACTGAAGGATGCGGCTTTGAAGATCGGGAAAGGCCAGCTCAATACACCCATACCCGCTCTCACCTCGAAAGATGAAATTGGAATTTTGGCAAATGCTTTGAACTCGATGTCGCTCCAACTGCGGGGCTTGTTTGGCACCCTGGAAAAACGCATTCAAGACCGTACGCACGATATCGAACTAGCCGCTGAAGTGGGGCGTACTGTAAATGAAAAGGTATCCAATTTAAACGAAATGCTCTCCGAAGCCGCAGAAATGATCCGCTCGCGCTTCGATCTGTACTATACACAAGTTTATCTGCTTGACTCAGGCGGTGACACGCTTACCCTACGGGCAGGCACAGGGGATGTAGGTCGGCAACTTCTGCAGCGCGGCCACCATCTTTTGATCAACTCCGGTTCCTTGAACGGCCGCGCCGTATCCGATAAGAAATCAATTATTGTGGCCGACACCGCTAAGAACCCGACCTTTCTACCCAACCCGTTCCTGCCCAATACGCGTTCCGAGATGGCTGTGCCATTGATCGTGAGTGGACGTGTACTCGGTGTGCTGGATATGCAAAGCGAGGTCCCAGACGCGCTAAACGAATCCAACCTGGCAGCCTTTGAAGCTTTGGCCGGGCAAATGGCCATTGCCATTCAAAACGCGACCCTCTTTAGACAATCAGAAGAAGCGCGCAAGCAAGTGGAAGCAACGGTTCGAGGGATCACTGCAACTGGCTGGCAGGATTTCCTTAACGCCATCGAGCGCGGTGAAAAGATCGGCTATACCTATAACCAGACGGATGTCGTCTTAATGGAAAACCTGTATGGATTGAATTCAACGAACGCCTTGAACATACCCATCACAGTGACCGGAGCAAACGTCGGCTCGATCCAGCTTGTGGATGAAGCACGAAAATGGACTACCCAGGAAACAGAGATCGTCCAGGCTACTGCGGGGCAGCTGGCACAACACATTGATAACCTGCGCCTGCTGGCTCAAGCCGAAAGTTACCGAGCTGAGGCTGAACAAGCCGCCCGCCGCTTGACGCGTGAAGGCTGGGAGACTTATCTTGAAACACGGAGTGATCTAACCTCCGGTTTTACGTATAACCTAAATCATGTCCTTTCGCTTGAAGGCAGAAAGAACAACGAACATTTTGAGACTGCCCTAACCAAACAATTTGTAGTGCGTAATGAATCGGTTGGTGAACTTACCGTAAACATTGGAGACAACTCTCCTGAAGATATTAATGACCTGATCAGCGCGGTGGCCGAACAGTTGGGAGGTCACATAGAAAACCTGCGTCTCTCAGAACAAAATGAATTGCGCTCTTTCGAACTGGAAAAGCTTGTAACTCAATTGCGCGAATTGGACCGCCTCAAATCAGCCTTCCTGGCCAACATGTCGCATGAATTGCGCACACCGCTCAACTCGATCCTCGGCTTCGCCGATGTGATGCTCGAGGAACTGGATGGACCGCTGACCGAAAACATGAATAACGATTTGAAGCTCATCCATAAAAATGGACAACACCTGCTGCAGTTGATCAACGACGTGCTCGATATGGCAAAGATCGAATCAGGCAAGATGAACCTGAACATCGAATCCTTCAACGTACAGGAAACTATTGAGGAGGTTGTCAGCATTACTTCATTCCTCGCCATTCAAAAAAATCTCTCCCTGATCATCGAACCCGATTCAGATTTTGAGATCAAGATCAACGCGGATAAGATCCGAGTGCGCCAGGTCATGATCAACCTGGTCAACAACGCCATGAAATTCACCGATCAAGGCAAGGTCTCCATCTGCGTAAAAAGGGAACATTTGAATGTGCATATCACCGTCCATGATACCGGCATTGGCATACCTGTCGACCAGCTTGAATCAGTCTTTCAGGAATTCACCCAGGTAGACACGACCACCACACGTAAAGCCGGTGGTACCGGCCTGGGCTTGCCGATCAGCCGCCGTCTGATCGAAATGCACAGCGGCCGCTTGTGGGTTGAAAGCACTGGTATCGATGGAGAAGGCTCCACTTTCCATGCCCTGCTCCCGATTGAAGCCGTGATCAAAGAATAATAACCAAAGGTAAAAATATATAATGGCAAAACCAAACTTCCTGCATTGCGCTGTCTGCGGAAATCAACAACCCTATGAGCCCTTCGTGCCGGCTATTTGCAAAAAATGCGAATCGCAATGGCTGGAAGCCAGCTATGACTATGAAGCCTTTAAACGTGATCTCCTGCTCGGCCTGCCGGGTCGTCCCACCAACATGTGGCGCTATCAGGATGTCTTGCCATTGAATGATCCTTCAGCGTTGGACCTTTACCCCGTGGGCGGAACCCCGCTCTGGCTCTCTCAACGCTTCGCGCCCGCCCTGGGTCATGATCGGGTGTACTTCAAAGACGAACGCTACGGCCCGACCAGTTCCTTCAAAGATCGTCAAGCCGCAGTTGCAGTTGCCGCGATGAATGAAGGTAACATCCGTGAAGCTGTCATCGCATCCACCGGCAACGCGGCGGTGGCGTATGCGGCGGCTTGTGCGCGGGGCGGGATCAAGCTCTGGGTTTTTATGACCAGCCTCGTACCGCAGGAAAAGCTGCGCGAAGCCGCGCTCTTCGGCGCCGAAGTCATCCGAGTCAGCGGCAACTACGATCAGACCAAACTGATCGCAAGTCAATTTGCGCAACGCAGGCATTTGCTATTGGATCGCGGAGCAAGTTCAATTCCATCGCGCGAGTCAATGAAAACCATCGCGTATGAGATCGCCGAGCAGCTTGGCTGGCGCGCGCCTGATTGGTATATTCAAGCCGTCAGCGGCGGGCTTGGACCTCTGGGCGTATATCAGGGATTTAAAGAAATGTTCAACATGGGTCTGATAGACCGCATTCCAAAATTTGCCATCATCCAGGCTGAAGGCTGTTCGCCAATGATCAAAGCCTTCAAAGCCGGCAAGGATACCGCAGAACCTGTCATCCCCGATACGCGCATTATCATCCTGTCAACCGGCGACCCGGGAAAAACATACACATATCTTTACAACATCATTCAAAAACAGGGCGGCACAATGGAATCGGTGACCGATGCAGAAGCCTTTTCCGCCATGCGCTCCCTCGCCAAAAGTGAAGGCATGGCTGTGGAACCCGCCACCTCGGTCGCGTTTGCAGGTCTTGAAAAAATGTTGAAAGCCGGTACGATCGGCAAGGAAGA
>JANODZ010000454.1:0-1532 GCA_031412935.1 Anaerolineales bacterium | reverse complement strand
TCAAACCGTGGAAGGGCGAAAAATGGATCGGTTATCAAGACCCGACCCATATCTCGCTCAAACATCCTGAAGAGTGGCTTGAATTAATTCGGAGCGCGGGCTTCAGTCCGCTAAAAATATTTTCGGATGGTTTTTGGGATGTACCTTATATACGCTATATTCCAAAGCAAATTCAGAAATTGTTTTTCGGCTCGCTTGGCGGTCTTCAGGCTGTTACTGGATTCGTTTTTCTTCCAATGCGCTGGGGAGAGAGTATCATTGTGATCGCGCGCAGGCAGTAATCTCAATTGGCTGGTGAACCACTATGCATGAACCCACAGTCTTAGACTACGTAAAATCCATTTTTAAAGATTGGAATTCGTTCCAATCTTTTCTTCAGGCTCTTTCTAATCGTGAAGATACTACTCAGTTGATCGAGCCTGCTGAAACTAATTCATATGATTCAAGCATTTCAAAAGTATTCCCATGGCGTACTTTGCTTGTACTTCTGTTGGCGCTATTAGCGCAGCGTATGTTTGAACCGCCTCAACAACTGGCTGCCATCGGAGTGGCTCCACCTTATTTCCCTTTCTGGTCTTCTTCGCCAGGGTCCTCAATAATAACTGTGTTTCCTCTTTGCCAAGGCCTTCCAGGCGAATTTCGTAGAAAAATTCATAAAAAGGCTTATCGTAGCTATAGGTTTGCTCCAATACCACCGAACTTCCCGCCACGAGGCGAATGTGCTGACAAGTCATCAAAATCTCCCGAAGGCGATGACCTTCGATCTCGGTAAATTTGTTCAGCAGGTCTCCAAAGTTGTCGATGAGCAGAATGCTTTTTTTTCCTGCCTTTTTCAAAGAATCAATTAATATTGAAAACCCAATCCTCTCATAATCTGGGTCTTCCATGTGGCTTTCAATCGTTCCCACCAGGCCATTAAATACCGGATATTCATCCTCCAGGTATGCGGCAACATACTCCCATAAATTGGCCATGTCTCCAATCCCATATTGTTCCTCCGGAAATGAGATCGGCAAAAGCCACTTTTTTAAGTCCAGATCATCCTCTATCGCATATTTCAACCGGTAAAGCAATGTGGTTTTACCCATTCCCCTTTGGCCGATGATCAGGTAGTTTTGTTCCGGGTATTCCATTTTTGAAGTCCGAATGTCCTCCCAGATGGTTTCAAATTCCCGGTTCCTGACCACAAACTCATCAATCAGGGATTTTTTGTCCGTTTCCCCAGGATTGTAGAGCGTGGTTATTTTTTTATGCAGGATCATGATTTAGTGGCTTACGTTTTTTTGCCACCAGATTTTCAGCAAAGGAGAATTGAACCGATAGAGGGTATCAGAAAGAGAATTGTTAATATATCCATCGTACTTCAGAGCCTCCAGCACTTCCCGATACCCGCTCTCCAGTTCAAATAAAACGGCAAGATCAAACACTTCATTATTTTCTATCTGTCCTTTCTGGGCGATGGTATTCAGAAGTTGAAGGGTAAAGGCAAGTTGTGGTTTGCCGAATACTTTGGTGAGGCGGCTTTTGAAATG
>JANODZ010000453.1:0-4476 GCA_031412935.1 Anaerolineales bacterium | reverse complement strand
GCTGTTTCGCAAAGGCTTGCTGATCAAGGACGGCACGGCCCTGGAACGGTTGCGGCGCTTTATCTATAATGTATGCGCTTCGTTACCCCGAACGTGTGAACGCACTCGTGCTGGTCAACCCGCTTTATGACATCAATCAATTATCGCCAGCCATACAGTCTGCTTTTCTCCGTCAATTAATGAATACCCGCATCATTGACTTAACCCCATACTGGCTTTATCGGATTTTTGTGGATATTACCAGCTTTAACTATCATTTTGGTCATCGCGTGGTGCATACTCTTCCTGAGCATATCCGTTATCAAACCGCGCTGGATTTTAAGCGCGCATCTTCCGGGGTTTACAATATTGTGCACACGCTTCCAAACCTGCTTTCAGACCTGCCGCGCATACATCAGCCGACTCTGCTCATTTGGGGTAAGCATGACCAAACCCTTGCGCCCGTCTCGTTTCCGCGGATTCGCAAATTGCTTCCTAATGTCCTCGCCTTCCATACCATGCCCAATTGTGGACACGTACCGCATCAATGTCATCCCGATATATTTAATCCCCTTGTGATGAATTTTTTGAAAAATGTCACGCTGAAAGCCTGACCTATAAGCGGATTATCATCTGCGCGTATAACAATCTCCAGAACAGCTTTTTCCAAATTTTTATGGCATGCAGGCGATCCCCATTCGTGATCGGATGGGCGCTATAGGTTTCCTGTAAATATAGATCAGTGAGTAATTTAATCTCATTTGCTGCGGAAATTAGCCACGGATGGCCAGTTCTAAGCCTTGCGATTAACTGTTCAGAAAATATCGACGGTGTTACATGTAATGACGAGTTCGGGTATATTTTTTTACCTTGATAATAAACATATTCATAGATTGACCCGATTGTTTTGTGTGATCTCAAAAACCCTTGCCTGTAAAGCCACCCTAACCCTAATATGGGAATGATAAGTACCAAGCCGATCATGGGAAATGCGTAATCTGCTTTTGCAAAGTACCCTTTTTTGATGTAGGTATTTTCCCTGCCAGCAGCTGTAAATGGGTACGCTGTAATCGAAGCAGGTTCAGACGTTTCATCGGGCAATTTAATTTGTTGTTTCCCTGCTGTCGGCTCAAACTCCACCCAACCGACTCCTGCAAAGTAGACTTCGACCCAGCTATGCGCGTCTGCTTCACGAATGACGTACTCCGCTTTTGTGGGATTGTAAATCCCGTTCGCGTAGCCAATCACCAGTCGCGCGGGTAAGCCAACGGCGCGTGCCAGTACAACCATGGATGTTGCGTAATAATCGCAGTAGCCGGTTTTCAGGTCAAAGAGAAAATAATCCACTACATCTCTGTCTGGCGCGGGAGGTGATATGTCTAATGAATAGGGATAGGTCCGCAGGTTAACTTCAATTGCTTTTGCCTTGTCGTATGGATTGGTTAATCCCAGAGTGAGGCGCTGGGCGAGATCAAGAACGCGTTGTGGAATTGTGGCAGGCAATGATAAATAGTTTTTGCTAATCTCTTGTGGATAAACCTGAGGTGAATCACGAAGTTGATTCGCGCTGGGAATCGGCACGAGAGAATCAGCTTGATAGATTTGGGCCTTGGTGATCGCGCCGAGCATGTCTGCGGCGAGCCGCGGATCAATACCCGGGGGAAGGGATTTTGGACTGATACGCCAGCTGGTATTGAAAGGCTGGCTGGCAGTGACAAGTGAGCCCGTCCAATATAGGCGGCTATCCTGGGGAAAGGCTTTTTCCACCCTTTGGTGGATGAGCTTGTATCGGCTGCCAGTGATTGGGAGCAGGGTTTGGTTTGCAGAATAGGAAGCTCTTTGCACTGTTGAAGTTGACCAGCCCTGCCCATTGTAAATGTCATACGTCAACCAGCGCCAATAATGACGAGGTACAACTTCCTTGATAAGCGCGCTTTCAACAGGCTCAAGTTCTCCTGTTCTTACCATGAACAGGATAGTTTTGGAAAGTTTTGGGCTAAGGTTAATTAGATGTTGGCGCGGCAAACCAGAGGTACCAGAGATCACGTACGCCTGCGCGGATTCAGGATCCAGGCCGAGGGCTTTCCCAAGACCTTCCTTGTTTGTGATCCTTTTTGTAATTTCCTTGATCGAGATGGACGGCGCCAGACCTGCGGCAATCGAAAGCACAAAGGATAAAATCAAAATCACGGAATAGGTTTCCAGCGCTGTTTTTTTGCTATTTTCTGTTTTCTCAGAAGAGATATTCCATTTTTGATTAACGCCAATTAATAGGATAAGAGCAAAGACCGCAATTTGCAGGGAGAGAACATTTTTGCCTGTATATTGCAAAATATAGGTCTGTAAAGCTAAAGACGGTGCAAGCGCATATAAAGTTTGATTATGTCTGCTGTTTGCCCAGCCTGCCCAGGCGGCAAGCGGCAGGATCGGCATATCCCAAATAAACTCGCGCAGGGCTTGGTGTTTAATGGACAGGTTTACCATTAACGATATAAGAGCACCCGCTTTGGTTGTGATCTCCGTAAATTGCAATTGAAAAATGGATATATCCGGAAATATTTTTGCAATATTTTCACTTTCAAACATCCAGCGGATTAAATCCAACTCAAATTGTGGGATCGCCTGAAGGATGATGCGGATCGGTTCCACCAATTTTGAGCTTTTAATGAAGGCAACCAAAAATCCACTGAGCAGGGTCAGGCTCCACATCCGGCGTGCCGGCCCTTTGCCGAACCCAAGCCCATATCCCATGGTGACTGCGAATGCGGCCACGGGAAAGAACGCTGCATCCTCCATATCACGCAGGCTTGTTTTTAATCCCGCTGCCAGTGCGCTCAAAGCAAGAAGCAATATGAGCCATGATATGAACGAACGGAACGTGAAGAATTTATTCATAAGGGAGTCATGCAGTGTCGGGGTTAAGCCCCCGACACTGCATGAGGCACGATCTCACCTGTGGGCATGGCGCGCCAGGTCCAACGCAGGTTTTGTTGTGCGGATGTTTTTGGGCTCTCGATCAAGCCGCGGGGAATGACATGGCATTTGATGCCGCGCTTTTGCAAATTTGCGGCGGCATTTTCTGCGGAGATTTCGCCGCCAAAGGTGGAAGAATCCAGCAGGATGACGGTGGGGATACTTCGCTTCTCGCGCCTTGATAATGGTAAAAGTGTTTTAAGCCAATCCAGTTTTGTAGATGCGGTAATAATGATCAGGCTGTGATCTTTGCCAAGCAAAGGTTGGATGCGTTCGAGAACGGTGTTTAGGGCAAGTTCACCCGCGTGCGCCATTGCAAGTGCTTGCATGATTTCCCATCTTTGGCCGTCGCCTTTTTTAGGCCTGAGCCAGGTTAACTGTGTGCCATTGCTGATCAGCCCAACAGATTTACGCGCCCGCAAGCCTGTGTCTGTTAGCGACGCGGCGAGAGCCACACTTTGTTCTTCGATCGAGTCCCAGCCCTGGCCGAGTAGGTTGTGCTGATCGAGATCAAGCAAGATCCACCAATCCCCTTCGGGCGCGCTTTCCATCAAACGCACAAAAACTTTATTCGTGCGCGCAGTCGTCGGCCAGTGGATCAGGCGTGTGCTGTCGCCATAGGCATACTCGCGCACGGTGGATGCGTGAATGGCATGCTCAGGTGCATTTCGCCGCGGACGGCCGTCGCCGAAGGAGCCTGATGGCGCGATCCTGATTTCGGGCAGAGATGCGATTTGGGGCAGGACCAACAGCGAGGTGCGTTGGGATGCGGGTATGGTGACTTCAAATATTCCGAATGGATCCCCCGTTAAAATATTTGCGCCGCCAAGATAAAAGAGTCCGCGTTGGTTACAGGCGGCGGTGAGAGTCCATTGTTCGAAAAATCCTGCGCTGATACTGATTAACCTATTGGCTTTATATTCCGGGAGTGTGGATTGATCTTCGAATTGAACCCAGGCTGCGGGGAATAAAGAGGTGTTGGATAAAGTGATGCGCTCTTCAATTTGACCACCGACCTGGATCCACCCCAGGCGGGTTTCCCGCCGCACTTGCAGGCTGTTGCTGAGTGAGCGCGCCCAAAGATAAGCGCTGACGAATACGCCTGTCAACGCGACCAGCAAAACTGTGTAGGCGCGTGATGGATGCAAGAGCTGCAGACCGAATAAAAATACGATCAGGATCGGAAGAATCGGTTGATTTAACCGGATGCGCGTCATGAAATGATTATAACTATTGATGAGAAATTGTATGCCCCTCGTCAGGATGGAGATTGCTGACTGGGCCGTGAATTGACCAAGGGAATTCGTACCCTTAAAAAATTAAAGTGGCGATATTTTAAGGAAGCGGGAACTAAAGTCACTCTTGTTGTGGTTATGTATTTATGCTAAAATGCCGAACACATTAACCACATATACGGGGAAAAGACACTGCAGCCAGGCGTTTTTGTGACCGGCGGCAATCGGAGCAAGTGCAGACGCTGCAGTGCGGGCGTTTTGAGCAAGCTGTCGGGAATAAGTCAGTGAT
>JANODZ010000452.1:0-8523 GCA_031412935.1 Anaerolineales bacterium | reverse complement strand
ATTGGCGCCAAGTTGAGAAGTTAGTAGTACAAATGGGATGCAGAAATAACTTGCATCCCATTTTTTTTGGCTGTATACTGAATCAAATCTAATTCATCAAAGGAGAGAAGAGTATGGATCCAAAAACAAAAGGCATTTTTGCCACAATTGCCGCAGTCATATTATGCGGTTGTCCGGGTTTGTTCATGTGTTTCTTCGGCGCGATATCAACCTTTGTCAGTTTTGTGCCGGGGGCGGATATCAACGTGGGCGGCAGCAGCGACCCAGCTGCCGCAACAGCAATGGGGATTGGGGCTTTATGTTTGTCTGTGATTTTTATCGCCATCCCCATGCTTGTCGGCTTCTTCATGCTGCGCAAGAAACCTGGAACAGACGCAGCCTTCAGTAACGAGCCGCTTCCACCTGTTTCGTAAGGCAACCTTTATTTACTAAAAAGAACCTCCGAGTTTTTCTCCCGGAGGTTCTTCAATATTAATTCACAATGATTGTCATATCCATTGGACAGAAAATATTACTTCCGATCCTGATCGTCCACGTAGTCGTGTAGGTTCCTGGGCTGTTCGGCGCTTTCATATCAACAACAATTTCAGCCTGTTTGCCGGATGGAATGCTTTTTTGCAAGTCATAGACCGCGGCTTTATGGATTTTATCGCCGCTGCTGTAAAGATAATCCGCGCTAACGTTATCCCATTTATCACTACCAATGTTTGTCACCCACCAGTGAGCATCAAAACTTACTCCCGGCGCGAAAGCATGATTATCCTGCGGAGTTTGCGAATCAACCCGGCATTCATACTTTGCCTGGCTGGCAGGAGGCCTTGGCGTGAGGGAAGTGGTTGGTGTGGAAGATGGCACTGTCGCGGATGGAAGCACGAAGATAAAAATTGGCGTGGATGTATCAGTTGGCGCTGGTGTCTTCGTAGGCGGCAGCGTGACGGATGGCGTGAAGGTGGGAGGAAGCATTAATGAAGTTTGAGTTGCCGCCGCTTCTGCAGTTCTTGCGATATTGGTGTTGATCGAAAGAAGGTCATAGGTTGGAGGAGGAGCAATTGGGGTCGCAAGAGGCGCGCAGGCTAGCAGCGCTACAATTGCAAGGAGCATAGTCAATAAGCGAGTATTTCCATTAAGCATGGTTCCTCCAATCTAAAAACTATTTAACCGTAATCACAACGTATCCAAAACAAAGCTGGCCGCTTACCATCCAAGTCATCGCCTGATTACCATACTCCATTGGAGCATTAGCATCAAGTACAACAGTGTATTGATCGTTAGGCTTCATTTCCGGAAGTTCAACTACTGTAGTAGTTGTCATGAGAGCGCCGCCAGAGTATTTATAGTCATATCCTGCGGGCCAGGTCGCTGTGCCATTATTGACAACGGTCATTTTTATATCAAAGTTTTGTCCACGATTAAACTCTGCGTAGGCTGTTGGTCGTAAATGAATGACATCACAAGAAAAAGTTTTCTTAGAAGAAGAACCACTACTACCGCCGCCGCTACTTGGCCTGATCGTGGGTGTCGCAAAGACAAAGGGAGTCAACGTAGGGAACGAAATGGGTGTGCTGGTAAAGGTGGCAGTGGCTTGCGCTTCAATAGTTTGCGCAACGAAAGTGCCAATTTGATTTTGCGCTTCGATCGTTTGCGCTACAGCAGTCTCCACCTGTGATTGCACATCCAGTAAACTCTGTGTATTTTGAATCTGTGGATTTTCCTGGGCTGGCGCTGCAGGCAAACAAGCCCCAAGAAATAACGCTAATGTAAGTAGGGTGACAATCGCTCGAATTGATGTTTTCATTTTTTCTCCTTCAAATAATCTAGTTGAGACCCTAAAAGTTTGTCGCAATGAAAGCTTGCAATCTTCCAGGGTCTTTCGCCTTTATATTTTAGTGTATTTCACCCGAACCAATGCCAAGCGGCTTCCATTTGTTTTCGTCTTTCAAACGATGCTGTATGCCGTCACGATTGTGAAGTTCGTCGAACCCTTCAGGCTTGATGAACATTTGGTCGCCATCCAGTAAGCCGGTAAGTCCGGCCTGGCCGGGCTCCATGCGCTTGCTCTGACAAAACTTGCAACTTTTCGGGTCATGTGATTTATAGTCGGTCGGCTCTTCGTAGGTCGTCACATAACCTTCATAGTTTCGCACGATCACTTTGTGGTCAGACATGCTCAACAGATAATTCGGCGCAACAGGAATCTTACCACCTCCGCCGGGCGCATCCACGATGAATTGCGGGACGGCATAGCCGGAGGTATGTCCGCGCAGACCTTCCATGATCTCAATGCCTTTTGCAACAGGCGTGCGGAAATGACCTGAGCCTTCCACCAGGTCACATTGATACAGGTAATATGGACGTACACGAATGCGAGTGAGCTTCTGCACCAGTTCGCGCTGCAGGTGGACACAATCATTTACACCCGCGAGCAGAACAGATTGATTCCCTAATGGAATGCCCACGCGACTCATACGGTCACAGGCATCGGCCAGCTCTTGTGTGATCTCAACTGGATGGTTAACGTGAATATTCAACCACAACGGATGGAACCTGGCGAGCATGTCGCATAATTCCTGTGTGATGCGCATTGGCATAAAAACCGGCACACGCGAACCAATGCGAATAATTTCAATATGCGGTATCTCGCGCAAACGACCGAGCAATTCTTCCAATATTTTTGGGGCGAGTACAAGCGGGTCACCGCCGGAGAGCAGCACGTCGCGTACCTGCGGCGTGCGTTTGAGATAATCGATCTGCATCTCAAAATCCTTACGGTTGAAAGTTTGGCCAGGATCACCAACAATCCGGGAGCGTGTGCAATAACGGCAGTATGACGCGCACTGTGTCGTGACGAGCATAAGCACTCTGTCAGGATACCGGTGAACCAGCCCGGGCACGGGGGAGTGGCGGTCTTCGGCGAGCGAGTCCTCCATCATGGAAGTGAACGCATTCAGCTCCTCCGAAACAGGAATGATCTGCTTGCGGACGGGATCATTTGCATCTTCAGGATCGATCAAAGAAATAAAATAAGGGGTCACATCCACGCGGAACAGGCCTTGCGTTTGCAAGGCCTTTCGCTCGCTGTCGGTGATCGTTAAAACTTTTTCAATATCCTCCGCGGTATTCAGGCGGTTACTTAATTGCCAGCGCCAATCGTTCCATTTATCATCTGGAATATCGGCGTAAATTGGCGCACGTTTTGAAAGTATAGGGGTGGGCATTTTTCCTCCGAAAAATTATAGGGTTAAAGGATTACAACGCGTGATCAGCGCGCAATTGGAGGGTCGTGATCGGGACGAAAAAATCCTGCGAATTTCAGGTACACGATTAACATTGTAAAAGCAAACGGATGGCGGGTCAATGTCATTATTTGTTAGGGGTACAATTGGGTCATTAAAAGGAGAAAATATGGCAATTGAAGGCAATCACGGCTTTTGGGGCGACCTGCACCGCCCCGATCTCGATCCAAATCAAACTGATTTCAGCGTGATCGGAATTCCCTATGACGGCCTTGCCAGCGCGCGCAAAGGCGCAGCGCTTGCACCCGAACGTCTGCGCTATTGGTCACGCCATCTGACTCCTTTTAGTGAAGACAGAACCCGCTTAAAAGATCTAACCATCTGCGATCTGGGCGATATCAAAATCACGAATCCCGAGTCAGACTTCAACAGGGTGCGCCAACAAGTAGCGACTCTGCCCAATATGCCGATTCTCCTCGGCGGCGATCATTCGGTGACCATCCCCATTTTTGAAGGCCAGCGCGAACGATACAAAGATAAACGACTGGGCGTTTTGTGGGTGGACGCGCATCCTGATCTGTGTGATGAATTCGATGGTTCAAAACTTTCCCACGCTTGTGTATTGCGCCGCGGAATTGAATTTGGAATCGAACCGCATGATATTTGCATGGTCGGCTTGCGCTCCTGGGAAGATCAGGAAATTGACATCATTGAAAATGGCGGCGTACATGTTTACACCGCCGCTGACGTAGCTGAACGCGGCATCAGAAAAATAGCAGACAGCATCCACAATATTCTCAACGATTGCGATGTGATTCACATCTCCCTCGATATTGATTGTCTTGACCCATCTGCCGCGCCCGGCACCGGCATTCCCGAATTTGGCGGATTAACTTCACGTGACGTTTTGAATCTGGTCAAATCCATGCAAGGCTTGCCGCTGGTGGGCTTGGACGTGGTCGAGATCGCGCCGCCGCTTGACCCATCTGAATCGACGGTCTTCGCGGGTTTAAAAATTATCATGGAATATATCGCCGTCATCGCGCGCGAAAAACAAAAAGGAAAATAATGTGCAGACCAACGACCCAGCTGTCATCCACAACACAGAACACAATAGTTTCGAGGTCCATCTTGAATCATACACCGCTGAATTAAATTATCACATAAGCGAAGACGCGATCCTCTTTACGCACACGGGAGTCCCTTCTGCATTGGAAGGCCGGGGCATTGGAAGCTTACTCGTCAGCACAGGGCTGAAGTATGCCAAAGAAAACAACTTGAAAGTGCAATCGCTATGTTGGTTTGTAGATAAATACATGCAACGCCATCCCAACGAATGACCACATTCTATCAAGCCGTGCGCGATGGAAATATTCAGCGTGGACAAAAAGTACTTATCGCGGGCACAGGCGCGGGGCCATCCATTGGCGGGCTGATTCTAACGTTTTGACGATATCTCCTAATATGATGAATGTATCGAGTAAGAAATAAGAATGGCTAATATTCTTCTCACTGGCGGACGCGCGCCCGCCGCCCTCGAACTTGCCCGCGCATTTCATAAAGCGGGGCAGACCGTCTTCATGGCGGAGTCTTTGCATGGGCATTTGTCCCAGTCAAGCAATGCAATTACAAAAAACTTTATCGTCCCGCCACCGCGCCAGCAAACATCCGCGTTTATTAATGCGCTCAAAACCATTATCGTTGAAAATAAAATTGACCTGCTCATCCCCACCTGTGAAGAAGTTTTTTATGTGGCAATGGGATGTGACGGACTTCCCTGTGCAGTCTTCGTTGAGCCGCTTAAAAAATTGAACAACCTCCATAATAAATGGACATTTGTCCTCACTGCCATTGAGCAGGAATTGTCTGTGCCCGAATCCATGTTGATCAATAATATGGATGACATGCTTCACGCGTACGCCCATTGGAAAGAAATTGTGTTCAAGCCTGCTTATTCGCGTTTCGCCGCGCGGACCCTGATTATGCCCGCGTTGAAAGATGCAAAATCCAAACTGACATTTGATTCGAATTCATCATGGGTGGCACAAGGATATATAAGAGGAAAAGAAATTTGTACTTATAGCATTGTCCACAATGGGCATGTCACCGCGCATACCGCATATCCTTCTGCCATTACAGCGGGCCCGCGCGCAGCACTTGCGTTTCATCACATCGATCATCCCACAATATTCGAATGGGTAAAGAAGTTTGTAAAAATGAATCAATTCACAGGGCAGATCGCATTTGATTTCATTGAAACACCCGATGGACTAATTTATGCGTTGGAATGTAATCCGCATGCCACCAGCGGCGTTCATCTTCTGGCAACCCACCCGCAATTCACTGGGGCGTTTCTTAATCCGCAAATGGATTGCATCACACCAGATAATGATCGGTCTTTTATGCTTTCAACCGCCATGCTAATATACGGATTGCTGACAACCATCAAAAAAAAACAATTTATACATTGGCTAAAAACATTCTCCACCAGTAACGATGTGATTCTCGATTTCAAAGACCCGCTTCCCTTTTTACTTCAATTCAGAAGCATCTTCTCTTATTTGAAAATCGCGCGCGAGCAGGGGATCAGTCCGCTAGAAGCGGCTACGTTTGATATTGAATGGAATGGAGAATTTTCGCCTCCCAATCTGTCAGGTTCCTAAAGATCTACGGAAGTCTTAAACAAAAAAACGCGCCCTTTTCAGAACGCGTTTTTATCGTGGCGGGGAAGGCGGGATTCGAACATCGTACCCGAATGGGTATATCATCCCCCTTGTGGGGGCGCGTGACCGAAAATAAAAACGCGCCCTTTTCAGAACGCGTTTTTATCGTGGCGGGGAAGGCGGGATTCGAACCCGCGACCGGTTTAACCCGGCACTCACTTAGCAGGCGAGCCCATTCAGCCACTCTGGCACCTCCCCATTTTTTTGTAGTAGCGACTTGTTACATGCGGCTAGTCGCACAAGGGCAGTTGCTAAAGCTGTTACTACGGAATATCAGCCTGGCGGAGGGGGTGGGATTCGAACCCACGTTGGTGTGACCCAAACATGTTTTCAAGACATGCGCCTTCAGCCGCTCGGCCACCCCTCCAGGCGAAAGCCATTTTACCATATCTAGGCAGGCATCTATAACGGGTTGGTATAATCGATACCCATGACTGAAAGAAATATGGAAAAAGCTGCGTTACGCGGCGAACCTTCTTATGTTTGGCGCGCAGGTCAACAACGCCGCCTCGATATGATCGTGCGCGCTGCGGATGGACGCATCAGCGGACTGTTACTTGAAAATGGCTGCGGAGTGGGAATGTATGTTGAGAAGCTGACAGCTCTCGGATCGCGTGTGATCGGATTGGAATATGATCGGGAGCGGGCGGTTGAAGCAAAAATAAATTCTGATCAAATCATTAATGCCGCAGGCGAATTCATCCCGCTTCCTTCTTCGACCTTTGACCTGATCCTCAGCCACGAGGTGATCGAACACGTTCAGGATGATCGCGCCGCCATCTGCGAGATGATCCGCGTCTTGCGAAGTCCCGACCCCACGTCGGAGAAACCTGGCGGACGCGTTGTCATCTTCTGCCCCAATCGCGGATACCCGTATGAGACCCATGGTATCTTTTGGAACGGTAAATATTATTTTGGCAACAAACTGTTCGTGAACTATCTGCCGCGCGCATGGCGGGATAAACTTGCGCCGCACGTGCGTGTGTATTCGATAAGTGATATGCAAAAATTATTCGACGGCTTGCCGGTGAAGTTTATCGAGCGAACGGTCGTCTTCGGCGCATACGACAACATCATTGCACGCTTCGGTGCATTCGGGAAATTCCTGCGCGCAATTTTACAGTTTCTTGAATCCACACCCTTGAAAAGATTTGGGCTTTCGCATTTTTGGGTGGTTGAAAAGGTTTAAATAATTTCAGTAAATAACGGATTGCAGACTGAAGTCTGCAATTTGCTCGGCAAAAGCGGACTGAAGTCCGCAATCCGTTATAGATTCGTGATTTATTAAATTTAATTTTTCGCCCTGAATAATTTAACCTAAAGACGCTGAGGTGCAAAGAAAAAATAAATCTTAGCGTCTTAGCGGCTTTGCGGCTTTGCGTTAAAAATATCGATTAAAAGCAGACCAAACTAATTAAATATGTATCGGACTTCCATCCGCGGCGTGCGCCGCTTCCATCAAAACTTCTGAAAGCGTGGGGTGCGCGTGGACGTTACGCGCAATTTCATGCGGCGTGAGTTCCATCATGCGCGCGAGAGTTAACTCGGGGAGCAATTCTGTCACCTCAGGCCCGATCATGGATGCGCCCAGCAGTTCGCCGTATTTTTCATCCACGATGAGTTTCACAAAGCCGCCGTAATCGCCCATGCCGAGCGCCTTGCCGTTGGCTTGAAATGGAAAGCGGCCAATCTTTACATTATGCCCGCGTTCCTTCGCCTGTGCTTCGGTCATGCCAAATGACGCGATCTGCGGCTGGCAATATGTGGCGCGCGGCATCATCTCATAATCCAACGTGACAGTTTCATGCCCGCCAATATGTTCGGCGCAGATAATGCCCATGGCCGAGCCGACATGCGCCAGCATCAGTTTGCCGGTCACATCGCCAACTGCCCAAATACCCGCGACATTCGTCTGCATCTTTTCATTGATCTCAACAAAGCCGCGGTCACTGATCTTGACACCGACTTCTTCAAGGCCGAGTCCTTTGGAATTGGGACGGAACCCAATCGCGACCAAAGCCTGATTCGCTTCGAGGACAGTTTCCTTGCCTTCGGCAGAGACCTTAACCTTCACGCCTGTCTTTGTAGATTCAACAGATTCCACTTTATGACCCACTAAAGTTTTTATGCCGCGTTTCTTAAATTCCTTATCCAATTCTTTCGATATCTCTTCATCTTCCAATGGAACGATGCGCGCTAACATTTCAACAATGGTCACATCCACACCGTATGAATTCCATATGGTTGCGAATTCGACACCAATCGCGCCCGACCCAATGATGACGACCGACTTCGGCAATTTATCCTGCAAAATGGCTTCCCAATAGGTGACAACTTTTTCACCGTCCACTTTCCATGCCGGAGGAACCGCCGCGCTTGCGCCGCAAGCCACGATAATATTCTTTGATTTTAGCTCCGTGACTTTTCCATCTTTATCCGTAACATTGATCGTATCTTTCGATTTGAACTTCGCTTCGCCCATGAAGACTGTGATGTTGTTCTTCTTCATCAGGAAGCCAACACCTTTGGTGAGCCGGTCTGAATTTTGACGCGAGCGTTTTACCGCC